>DAIQBC010000047.1:0-12002 GCA_036781345.1 Acidimicrobiales bacterium
ATCCTCGACATCTTCGCCCAGAACGCCCACAGCCAGGAGGGCAAGGCCCAGGTGGAGCTGGCCCTGCTCCGGTATCGGCTGCCCCGCATCCGTGGCAAGGGCACCGCTCTGTCACAGCAGGGCGGCGGCGCCTCCGCCGGTGGCGCCCGGATCGGCACCCGCGGCCCGGGAGAGACACAGCTCGAGGTCGACCGGCGTCGCATCCAGCGACGCATCCACAAGCTCGAGGCCGATCTCCGGGAGCTCGATCAGCATCGGGCCACCCAGCGCAAGGCGCAGCACCGCTCCCGAACGCAGCGGGTCGCCATCGTCGGCTACACCAACGCCGGCAAGTCCACGTTGCTCAACCGGCTCACCGACGCCGGGGTGCTCGTGGAGGATCGGCTCTTCGCCACCCTCGACGCCACCACCCGTCGCCTCGACCTGCCTGGCGGGGAGAAGGTGCTGCTCACCGACACCGTCGGGTTCATCCGCAAGCTGCCCCACCAGCTCGTCGAGGCCTTCAAGTCCACGCTGTCGGTCGCGGCCGATGCAGACCTGCTCCTGCACGTGGTCGATGCCTCCGCCGTTGACCCGGAGGGCAACATCGACGCGGTGCGCACCGTGCTGCGCGAGATCGACGCCGATGAGGTGCCCGTGCTCTACGCCTTCAACAAGGCCGATCTCGCCCCGAGCGACGCCAGTCGTTTGGCCAAGGTTCACGAGGGCTCGGTGGCCTTCAGCGCCACCACCGGCGAGGGCGTGGAGGAGCTGCTCCTCACCGTGGCCGCACGGCTGCGGGCGCTCACCAACGTGGTGGAGCTGGCCATCCCGTACGACCGTGGCGACGTACTGGCCGCCGTCCACCGCGAGGGGGAGGTCCTCAGCGAACAGGCCGCCGACGACGGGATGCGACTGCGGGTCCGGCTCGACGCCGCGTCACTGGGCCAGTTCGTCTCGTACGTGGTGGCCTGACGTGCCCGAACCGTTCGTTCCTCCGCCGTACCCCTACGACCGCCTCGACGACCTCAAGGCGGAGGCCAGCGAGCGGCCGGGGGGGTTAGTCGATCTGTCCATCGGCACCCCGTGCGACCCGCCGCCGTCCCGGGTGCTCGAGGCACTGGCCCACTCGGGAGCCGAGCGCGGCTACCCGCCGTCGATCGGCACGGGGGCCTACCGGGAGGCTGCAGCGCGTTGGATGGAGCGTCGCCTCGGTGTCACCGTCGACCCGGCGCACCTCGCGGCCTGTGTGGGCACCAAGGAGCTGGTGGCCGGCCTGCCGCATTGGTTGCGGTTGCGACGACCCGACCTCGACACGGTGCTCTACCCGGCCGTCAGCTACCCGACCTACGCCATGGGGGCCACCTTGGCCGGTTGCCGGGCGGTGCCGTTCAGTGACATCGAGGGCATCGATCCCGCCGACGCGGCCCGGGCGCTCTGCCTCTGGGTCAACGTACCGGGCAACCCCACCGGCGCGCTGGCCGACCTCGGCGCAGCGGCGGCGTGGGGCCGGGCCCGCGGTGTGCCGGTGCTCTCCGACGAGTGCTACGTCGAGTTCACCTGGGACGGACCGCCACGGACGATCCTCGAGCACGGGACCGAGGGCGTGATCGCGGTGCACTCGCTGTCGAAGCGCTCCAACCTGGCGGGGGCCCGAGCTGGCTTCTACGTCGGCGATCCGAACCTCGTGGGGTACCTGGCCGAGGTGCGCAAGCATGCCGGGTTCATGGTGCCGGGTCCGGTGCAGGCGGCGGCGGTGGCGGCCTGGGGGGACGACGTCCACGTCGACGAGCAGCGCGCCCGGTATCTCGGCCGACTCCGGGCCATGGCGGCCGCCCTGACCTCGGTCGGCGTCGAGGCGGCCCTTCCGGCCGGCGCGTTCTACCTGTGGGTGCCGGCACCCGACGGTGACGCTTGGGCACTGGCCCGGCGGCTGGCCGCCAGCGGCGGTGCGCTCGTGTCGCCGGGCGAGTTCTACGGGCCGGCCGGCGCCGGCCACGTGCGGGTGGCCGTGGTGCAGCCCGACGACCGCATCGCACTCGTCGCTGAGCGCCTGGCCGCCGTGGCTTGACCGCTCACGAGCCCGGACCGATGCCGCGCTGGCCGCCCCGTCGCTCCCAGCGCGAGCGGCCGGCGACGATCACGGAGTTCCGCACTGAGGCGGCTGCCTTGCGTAGCTGGTCGCCGGTGACGACCGGACGACTGGCGGCCGCTTCCGCGCTGGCCGCGGCGGTCTCCAGGAGGCCGGCCATGGCCGCGAGCTGGCGGCTGAGCTCGTCGAACTCGGCGTCGAGCCGTTGCTCGAGTCGGTTCCAGGCCGCCTGGGCGGCGCCCATCACCGCGCCGGCTTCGAAGTTCGCGGCGGGTGGACCGCCGGGCAGGTCACGCTCGACCTTCTGGAGCTCCTCCCGCAGGGTCGCGAGCCGGCCGTCGATCAACCGCACGGCTCCGGCCACCGCGGCATCGGTGTGGAGCGTCAGGCGCGCACCCAGCTCGTCGGTGACCGCGCTCAGCGCGCCGGTCACGTCGATCGGGGCCACGGGGGCCGGCGCATCCGTCGGCGGGCCCTCGATGCGGTGGTCGAGCCGTTCGACGATCTCGGCCAACCTCATCTGCACCTCGAGGCTGAGGGCCACGGCGTCCAACAGGTCGGCGACCTCGGGCGCCGGCGGCGCCGCGTCGTAGGTGGCTCCGCGCGCCGGCATCGCCGCCACCGGCACGGCCAGGAGTGCCTGCTCGAGCCCGTCGAGGCGTCGAGCGGTGTCCTTGGCGTCCTGGGTCCGGCGCGTCTCTGCCTCTTGCAGCTGGGTTCCGAGGGCTCGATGGGAGGCGACGAGGGAGGCGATCGCGCCGGCCACGGTGTCGAGTCGCTCGCGCAGAGCGCCCAAGGCGCCGGCGAGGCCTTCGTCTGCTGGTCGCTGGTCGTCGGTCATTCCGGGCTCCCGCGCCTCAGGGTCCTCGAGCGTAGCGCTCTGGTCAGTTCGAGCCGTGGAGGTCGGCGTTGAGCTGCACCGTGCCGGCGGTGCGGGCCCGGACCTCCACGACCCCGGTGGTGCTGTTGCGGAGGAACAGGAGCTTGCTGTGGCCGCTCAGCTCCTTGGCCTTGACGATGGTGCCATCGGGGACCGTCACGCGGGTGCCGGCGGTGACATAGAGGCCCGCCTCGACCACGCAGTCGTCCCCGAGAGAGATGCCGATCCCCGCGTTGGCACCCACCAGGCAGCCGCAGCCGATCCGGATGACCTCGGTGCCACCGCCCGAGAGGGTGCCCTGCACCGACGCGCCGCCACCGAGGTCTGATCCAGCGCCCATGACCACGCCCTGGCTCAGACGACCCTCGACCATGCAGGCTCCCGTGGTGCCGGCGTTGAAGTTCACGAACCCCTCGTGCATCACGGTCGTCCCTTCGGCCAGGTGGGCGCCGAGGCGCACCCGGCCGGCGTCGGCGATGCGGACCCCCGACGGCACCACGTAGTCGGTCATCGGGGGGAACTTGTCGAGGGAGTGCACCAGCAGCGGGGTTCCTGCCGCCCGGGCCCGGAGGCGGGCATCGTCGAGGTCGTCGACAGCCACCGGCCCCAGCTGGGTCCAGGCGACGGTCTGGAGGACGCCGAAGATCCCCTCCAGGTTGATCGTGTTCGGTTGCACCAGGCGATGGGACAGCAGGTGGAGTCGAAGGTACGCATCGTGGCCGTCCTGCGGGGGCGCTTGGAGGTCGGCGATCGTGGTCCGCACGGGGACGACCTCGACGGCGCGGAGGACGTCGGGTCCGAGGGCGCCTCGGAGGTCGGAACCGAGCTCGGCGGTCGCGCTGCTTGCGTCGAGGTCCTCGGTTCCCGCCGATGCGGGCTTCGGATTGAGCCGCGGGCGCAGGAACCAGACGTCGAGGGTGCGTCCGTCGAGCGAACGGGTGGCCAGGCCGGTGCCGCTCGCGCCGCCGGTCGTGGACGTGGTTTCGGTCACGGTGGCCCACCGTACCGGCCTCCGTCGGCCACCCCGTAACCTGACCTGGTGGCCGACGTCGACCTGCTCGCCCTCACTGCGTCGCTGGTGGACATCCCATCCGTGAGCCACGAGGAGGGGCCGCTCACCGACCACCTCGAGCACGAGCTACGGGCCTTGCCACACCTCGTGGTGGAGCGGGTGGGGGCGAACCTCGTCGCCCGCACGGACCTCGGCCGTGCAACCCGGGTGCTGCTGGCCGGACACACCGATACTGTGCCCGCCAACGGCAACGCGAGCTCCCGGATCGATGGTGAGGTGCTCTGGGGCCTGGGAGCGGCAGACATGAAGGGCGGTCTGGCCGTGATGCTGGCGCTGGCGCAGGCGGTGCCGGCGCCAGCCGTGGACGTGACCTTCGTGTTCTACGCAGGGGAGGAGGTGGCGGCCGCGCACAACGGTCTCGGACATCTGTTGCGGGACCGTCCCGATCTGCTGGTGGGCGACGTCGCCATCCTCGTCGAGCCCACCGGGGGTGAGCTCGAGGCCGGCTGCCAGGGCACCCTGCGGATGGAGGTCACCCTTCGGGGGCGGCGGGCCCACACGGCTCGGCCTTGGATGGGCCGCAACGCGATCCACCGCCTGGGAGCGCTGCTGCTAGCGGTGGAGGCCTTCGAGGAGCGGGAACCGGTGATCGAGGGGTGCCGCTACCGGGAAGCGCTCCAGGCCGTGCAGGTCGACGGCGGGCTGGCTGGCAACGTCGTGCCTGACGAGGCCACCGTCACCCTCAACCGCCGCTTCGCGCCCGACCGCACGGAGGCCGACGCCATCGCCGAGGTGCGAGCGCTCCTGGCAGGGGTGCTGGAGGACGGCGACGAGGTCCGGGTGCTCGACAGCGCCCCGGCGGCCGCGCCGGGGCTCGAGAGCCCGATCCTCCGGGCCCTCGTCGACGACCACCACCTCGTCGTCACGGCCAAGCTCGGGTGGACGGACGTGGCTCGCTTCGCCGCCATCGGCATCCCGGCCTGCAACCTCGGTCCCGGCGACCCGCTCCTAGCGCACACCGCCGAGGAACGAGTCGACAGGGCGTCGCTACGTCGCGCCTACGACGTCCTCCGTGCCGTCCTCACCACGCCGCCGCCCCGATAGGGTCCCCGGATGCTCGAGATCGGCCAACCCGCTCCTGACTTCACCCTCACCGGCACCGACAAGGCGCCCCACACCCTCAGCGAGCTGCGAGGCACCCCGGTGCTGCTCGTCTTCCACCCGTTCAGCTTCACCGGGATCTGCGAGGACGAGCTGTGCCGTCTGCGCGACGACCACGCGCAGTTCACCGACGCCGGCGTGCAGGTGTTCGCCCTCTCGTGCGACGCTGCCCCCGCGCAGGCGAAGTGGGCCGAGGAGCAAGGGTGGTCCTTCCCCGTCCTGTCCGACTTCTGGCCCCACGGAGCGGTCGCGAGGGCCTACGGGGTGTTCAACGAGGACCGAGGCTGTGCCAACCGGGCCACGTTCCTCGTCGGTGCCGACGGCACGGTTGTGGACGCCTTCGCCACCGACAGCCTCGGCACGCCCCGGGAGGCGGGCCGCTACACCGAGGCGCTGGCCAAGCTGGGCGCCTGACCGGCGCGGTCAGAGCCGCCGCAGGACGGTGACGACCTTGCCGTAGATCGTGACCTCGCTGGCGTCGAACTCCATGGGCGCGAGGCGGGCGTTGGACGGCAGCAGGGTGATCGTGCCGCCCTTGCGCCGATAGGTCTTCACGGTGGCCTCGTCGCCCGGGATGCCGGCCACCACGATGTCGCCGTTGTTCGCGGTGCCCTGAGCCCGGCACACGACGTAGTCGCCATCGACGATGGCGGCCTCCACCATCGAGTCTCCCCGCACCCGGAGCATGAAGAGGTCGCCCTCGCCGGTGAAGTCAGCCGGAAGCGGCAGCGTCTCCTCGATGTTCTCCTGGGCCAGAACGTCGGTGCCGGCCGCGACGTCGCCCACCAGGGGCACGTGACGCACGGGGCGGCGCTCCACCGGCGCTCCCGAGGTGGCGTCGAAGCGCACCTCGATGGCCCGCGGCTTGGTGGGATCGCGAAGCAGGAAGCCGAGCTTCTGCAGCGTGGCGAGGTGCGCGTGCACGGTGGACGGCGAGGTGAGCCCGACGGCCTGGCCGATCTCGCGCACGGACGGCGGGAAGCCGCGCTCGCGCTGGAACTGCTCGATGACCTCGAGGACCTCCCGCTGGCGGGGGGTGAGGATGACGTCAGGCATGGGAGACCTCCGGAGCCGTACAGATGTTCGTCATCGTACCCTCGCCCGGGCCGTGAGGCAAGAACACCCGTTCCCCGGACGTGCGTTCGAATTGGGGCTTGACGACGAACGGGCGTTCGTGGCTATCCTGAGGCATAGCGAACAGGCGTTCCCGGAACACCCGTTCACCAGATCGACTGTCACACCGCCTGAGGAGAATCGTCGACATGTCCTCCACCGCCCTCCAGATCGGCCCCCTCCGCCTCCAGCCCACCACCGTGCCGCCTGGCCCCCGGCGCCCGAGCCGCCCCGAGCTGCACGTGCTCGAGGGCGGCCGGGCGCCTGCCCGCCTGGCTCAGCGGGCGGTCTACCGCCGCCGGCGACTGGTGGCCGCCGTCGTCCTCACGGTCGCGCTCGCGGGGGCCTTCGTGCTCGCCAGCGCCGCCGAGGCTCGGATCTCCGCCGGCGACCCCTCGCCCACCTCGGCTGCCGCGGTCAGCGCGGCCGGGGTGGCTGCACCGCTCACGGTGGTGGTGCAACCGGGCGACACGCTCTGGTCCATCGCCGCCGCGATCGCGCCCGAGGTGGACGTCCGCGTCACCGTCGACCGTCTCGTGGCGCTGAACGGCCGCTCGCCCATCGTGGTGGGCCAGCAGCTCGAGCTGCCCGCTGGCTGACGACGAGCCCCACCGGCTGGGGGCCGGTAGCGTGCCCGCGGTGCGGTGTCCCGGGTGCGGCTCGTTCGAGGACAAGGTGATCGACTCGCGCCAGGCCGACGATGGCTCCGCGATCCGTCGGCGCCGGGCATGCATCGAGTGCGGCCGGCGGTTCACCACCTTCGAGCGGGTCGAGGAGATGCCGCTGGTCGTCGTGAAGCGGTCGGGGCATCGCGAGCCCTTCGACCGGGAGAAGGTCGCCATCGGCATCCGTCTGGCCGCCAAGGGTCGGCCCATCGAGGACGACGGTGGCACCGCTCTCGACGAGCTCGTCACCACCGTCGAGGACGCGCTGCGGCTGGAAGGCGGCGCCGAGGTGCCCACGGAGGCCGTCGGACGGGCGGTGCTCGAGCGGCTACGGGAGGTGGATGCCGTGGCGGCGGTGCGCTTCGCGAGCGTCTACCTCGGCTTCGACGACCTCAGCGACTTCGAACGTGAGATCACGCTGCTGGCCAAGCGGACGGAGCCCAAGCGTCGCTAGCGGCGGTCAGGGGTCGCGCACCCACCGGGTCAGCAGAAAGCCCTCGTCCTCCAGCACCCGATCGAGCTGCATCGTCGTCGGGGTGAGGGTGCCGCCACCGTGGCTGGCCCGTCCGGCATCTCCGCCCGCCAACAGCGGCGACACCGTGAGGTCCCACTCGTCGACGAGTCCGGCCGCAATGAGGTCGCCGTTGAGGCGGGGCCCTCCCTCACAGGTCACGATGGCCGCCCCCCGGTGGCTCAGCTGCGCGACGGCGTCGAGCAGGTCGACGGTGTCATCGCCCGCCACGATCAGCTCGGCCCGGGCAGCCACGCTCCGCTGCCGCTCGCCGTCGGCAGACGCGCAGGTGATCACGAGCGGCGGCGAGGTGACGTCTGCGAAGAGCGGCGCGGTGAGGTCGAGCTCGAGCGACCGGGTGACGATGGCGACACGGGGGGCCTCCGTCTGCCCGCGGGCAACCCGGGCGGCGCGGGCGTCCTCGGAGGGTCGCGCCGGCCCGTAGACCTCGGCCCGCACGGTGCCGGCGCCGGCCATCACCACGTCGGCCACCCCGCGAAGCGCCGCGAACATGGCCTTGTCCGCCGGCCCGCCCAGCCCACCGGAGCGGCCCCCAACCGCGATGGCGCCATCCAACGAGGCGACCATGTTGACGAGGACCCAGGGTCGAGCCGGAGGCGCGGGGCGGGCCTCGCTGGCCACGAGAGCGTCGAGATCCTCGACCTCCCCCGGATCAGGCCACAGCCGTTGCACGCGGGCGACGCTACCGGTGGCAGGCTGGTGGGCCATGGCCAAGGCATCTGTTGCTCCCGGTTCGAACCTCCCGGCCGACCATCACCACCACGTCGAGTCCCATCGCTCCCACCGCTCCGGTTGGCTGCGGGCCGCGGTGCTCGGCGCCAACGACGGCGTGGTGTCCACCGCCTCGCTCATCGTCGGCGTGGCCAGCAGTGGTGCCTCCCTCGTGGCGGTGCGAACGGCCGGGATCGCCGGCCTGGTCGCGGGAGCCATGTCGATGGCGGCGGGGGAGTACGTGTCCGTGGCATCGCAGCGCGACACCGAGGAGGCTGACCTCCGCATGGAGGCGCAGGCACTGCGCGAGCACCCGCGCGCCGAGCTGGCGGAGCTGGCCGAGATCTGGCGAGGGCGTGGGCTCGAGCCGGCGCTCGCCCAGCAGGTGGCCCAGCAGCTCACCGAGGCCGACGCCCTCGGCGCCCACGCTCGCGACGAGCTCGGGCTCACCGAGATCTCGACGGCCCGACCGATCCAGGCGGCCGGCACCTCGGCGGGGGCGTTCTCGCTCGGCGCCGGCCTCCCGCTGCTGGCCTACCTGCTCGCGCCGTCGGCTCGAACAGCGGTCGTGATCGCGGTCGCCCTGATCACGCTCGCCGTGCTCGGTGCGGTCGGCGCCGCACTCGGTGGTGCCCACCGCCTTCGAGCCACGGTACGGGTGGCGGTCGGCGGCGCAGCCGCCATGGGCGTCACCATGCTCATCGGCAACCTCACGGGTGCCGCGCTCGGCTGACCCTGGCAGGATGGGCGCCTCGTCGTCGCTGCCAGCAGGGGGACCCACCATGACGATCGCCGAGCAGGCACCCATCGAGGCGGCCTCCACCGAGCTGGACACCCGTCTCGCCTATCGCACGTGCCCCCTGTGCGAGGCGAGCTGCGGCTTGGAGATCACGCTGCGCCCCACCCCCGACGGGGAGCAGGTCGTGCGGATCCGGGGCGATCGCGACGACGTCTTCAGCCACGGCTACATCTGCCCGAAGGGCTCCACCCTCAAGCAGCTCCACGAGGACCCTGATCGCCTGCGGCGTCCGCTCGTGAAGCGCGACGGTGCCTTCGTCGAGGTGAGCTGGGACGAGGCCTTCGCCGAGATCGAACGGCGGCTGCTGCCGATCCTCGAGCGTGACGGGCGCAACGCCTGCGCCGTCTACCTCGGTAACCCCAACGCCCACAACCTGGCCAGCCTGCTCTACAACCGGGCCCTGCTGCGGGGGCTGGGCTCCACCAACGTCTTCTCCGCCTCCACGGTCGACCAGCGACCCAAGGAGATCTCCTCCGCCCTGATGTTCGGTGGCGGCCTCAACGTGCCGCTGCCCGATGTCGACCGCACCGATCACCTGCTCATGCTGGGAGCGAACCCCTTCGCCTCCAACGGCTCCCTGGCCACCGCCGCTGACTGGCCTGGTCGCCTCGAGCGGCTGGTGGAGCGAGGCGGGAGCCTCGTGGTGGTCGACCCGCGCCGATTGCGCACGGCCGAGGCGGCCACCGAGTGGGTGCCCATCCGGCCCGGCGCCGACGCCCACCTCCTGATGGCCATGGTGCAGGTGATCACCAGTGAGGGCTTGGCCGACCTCGGTGCGTGCGCCGAGCTCGTCACCGGCGTCGACGAGGTGGTGGCGCTCGCCGCGCCGTTCACACCCGAGGCGGTGGCCGAGGTGACGGGCCTCGACGCGGCCGAGATCCGCCGGCTGGCCCGGGAGCTCGCCGCCGCCCCCACGGCCTGCGTCTACGGGCGCATCGGCACCACGACGACGGAGTTCGGCACCCTGGCCTCCTGGCTCGTGGACGTGCTGAACGTGATCACTGGGAACCTCGACCGTCCGGGTGGGGCCATGTTCACCACCGCAGCTGCCGGGGCCAGCAACACCAGGGGCACACCAAGGGTCGGTCGCCCGGTGAAGCTGCACCGCCGCTCGAGTCGCGTGAGCCAGCTCCCGGAGACCTTCGGGGAGCTGCCCGCCGTCGCCATGGCCGAGGAGATGGACACGCCCGGGGAGGGGCAGATCCGGGCTCTCATCACGGTGGCCGGCAACCCGGTGCTGTCGACCCCGAACTCGGCCCGGCTCGACGCCGCCATCGCTGGCCTCGAATTCGTCGTGGCCCTCGACATCTACGTCAACGAGACGACCCGCCACGCCGACGTGATCCTGCCGCCCCCGTCGGCTCTGCAGAAGAGCCACTACGACATCGTCTTCATGCAGCTCGCCCTGCACGATGCTGCCAACTACAGCGAGCCGGTGCTCCCACTCGACCCGGATCAGCCCACCGAGTGGGAGGTGCTGGCGCGGCTGGCTCTCGTGCTGCAGGGGGCGGGGGTCACGGCGGACCCCGCCATCGTCGACGACCTCATGATCACCTCGATGGTGCAGGGGAGCGTGGCCGACGACACCAGCCCCATCCATGGTCGTGATGTCGACGAGATCGTCGAGGCGCTGGACCCGCGCCGGGGTCCTGAGCGGATCGTCGACTTCCTGCTGCGCACCGGTCCTTACGGCGAGGGCTTCGGCGCCGACCCCGACGGGCTGACCCTCGATGTGCTCCTCGCCAGCCCGCACGGCGTCGACCTCGGGGCTCTCAAGCCGCGCCTGCCCGATGTGCTACGCACCCCTGACGGCATGATCGCCCTCGCGCCCGACCTCCTGGTGGCGGACGTCGCTCGCCTCCGCGATGCCCTCGACGGTCGGCGCGATCACCCCTTCGTGCTGGTCGGCCGTCGTGACCTGCGATCCAACAACTCGTGGATGCACAACGTGGAGGTGCTCGTGAAGGGCAAGTCGCGGTGCACGCTGCAGCTCCACCCGGACGATGCCGCCTCCCTCGGACTGGCGGATGGCGATGATGCCATCGTGCGGTCACGGGTGGGCGAGGTGCGGGTGCCTGTGGAGGTCACGGACGCCATCCGGCCCGGCGTGGTGAGCATCCCCCACGGGTGGGGTCACGACCTCGACGGCGTGCGGCTGTCGGTGGCCCGTCGGCACGCCGGCGTGAACAGCAACCTGCTGGCCGACGAGACCCTCTTCGACCCGATCTCGGGCAATGCCGTCCTCAACGGCATCCCCGTGGAGGTGCTGGCCGCTTCGGCGGGCTAGTCGCCGATGCCGCCCGGAGCGCTCGCTTGCGCGGCACAGGGGTTGGTGGCATCGCGCAGGCGGCGGGCCAGGGCCGCGAAGGTCTCGAGCTCGTCGGGCGTGAACACCGAGTCGAACACCGCCACGATCTGATCGATGTGGACCGGCAGGGCGGCCAAGATCCGAGCCTCGCCCTCGTCGGTGAGGGCAGCGTAGGTGCTCCGCCGGTCTGTGGGGCAGGCCTGGCGTTCGACCAGCCCGGCGGCCGCCAGGCGGTCGACGGCGCGGGTGAGGCCGCTCGCCGACAGCGTGGTCTGGGCGGCGAGGTCGCTCATCCGCAGACGGTGGCCCGGTGTGCGGACCAGGCGGATCAGCACCTCGAACCACTGCGTTGAGAGCCCGCACTGCGCCTCCAGGCGCTGCTCCACGGCGTGGGCCAGGCCGGCGTGGGCTTCGACAAACAGGCCCACCGTCGTGAGCAGGGGATGCTGCACGAGCTCCGTTGTCGACACCGAGCTCGTGGCCATGGCATGAGCGTACCGGGG
Organism: Acidimicrobiales bacterium; assembly: GCA_036781345.1. Lineage (GTDB taxonomy): Bacteria > Actinomycetota > Acidimicrobiia > Acidimicrobiales > VFJN01 > VFJN01. The sequence goes on from DAIQBC010000047.1 coordinate 11,756, forward strand.
AGAAGGTTGCGTCAGCAAGGATCTTCGGGTACAGTGTTTGCGTAAGCAATCATTGCCTCAGCAACCAAGGAGACCAAGCAGCGATGAGCACGATCGAGACCACCCCCCTCACCCGCACCGTCGACGGCGTCGAGATCCCCGTCGCGGGCACCTACGCACTGGATGCGTCCCACTGTGAGGTCGGCTTCAGCGTGCGCCACCTGATGGTGTCGAAGACCAAGGGCCGCTTCAGCGACCTCACCGGCAC
>DAIQBC010000048.1:0-11987 GCA_036781345.1 Acidimicrobiales bacterium
TCACCACGGGGATGCCGCCGATGCGGTCGATGTCGACCATGTGGTACTTGCCGTGGGGCTTGGTGTCGGCGATGTGGGGCACGCGAGCCGCCACCTCGTTGAAGTCGTCGAGGGCGAGCTCCACGCGCGCCTCGGCCGCGATCGCCAGCAGGTGCAGCACCGCGTTGGTGGAGCCGCCGAGGGCCATCACGATGGCGATGGCGTTCTCGAAGGCCTCCTTGGTCATGATCTGGCGAGGCCGGATCCCGCGCTCGAGGAGGTGGACGACGGCCTGGCCGGAGGCGTAGGCGAAGTCGTCGCGGCGGCTGTCCGGAGCCGGCGGCGTGGACGAGCCGGGCAGCGACATGCCGAGGGCCTCGGCCACCGACGCCATCGTGTTGGCGGTGAACATGCCGGCGCAGCTGCCCTCGCTCGGGCAAGCCCCCCGCTCGATGGCGTCGAGCTCGGCGTCGTCGATGGTGCCTGCCGCGTGGGCGCCCACCGCCTCGAAGACCGAGACGATGTCGGTGGCCTGGCCCTTGTGCGAGCCGGGCAGGATCGACCCGCCGTAGAGGAACACCGACGGCAGGTTGAGGCGGGCGGCGGCCATCAGCATGCCGGGGAGGCTCTTGTCGCAGCCGGCGAAGGTGACGAGGCCGTCGAAGCGCTCGGCGTGCATCATCGTCTCCACCGAGTCGGCGATCACCTCTCGGCTCACGAGCGAGGCCCGCATCCCCTCGTGACCCATCGAGATGCCGTCGGACACCGCGATGGTGACGAACTCGATCGGGAAACCGCCCGCGTCGCGCACGCCCACCTTGGAGCGCTTGGCCAGCCGGTCGAGGGGCAGGTTGCACGGGGTGACCTCGTTCCACGACGACGCCACCGCCACCTGGGGCTTGCCCCAGTCGTCGTCGGTCATGCCGATGGCGCGCAGCATGGCCCGCGCCGGCGCCCGGTTAGGTCCGTCGGTCACCTCCCGGCTGCGTGGCTTGATGTCGACCGGAGTCTCGCCTTGCTCGCTCATCATGGCGGGCAGGCTACCGGCGTGTCCGAGTGGTCAGCCCCTGATGCGGAGCTCGGCGGCCTGCTGGTCATCCCAGAGGAACTCGTAGTCCTCGCCGACCACTCGGTAGGCCGTCGCGTAGACGAAGGCCGCGGCGGTGCCGCCAGTGAGCCTCCCCTCGAGCGGGATCGTGATGCTGGTCCGTCCGTTGCAGTCGAGCAACTGGTAGGCGAAGGCATCATTGATCGTGCGGCCTTTGGTCTGCACCACCTGGGCATACACCTCTACCTGGGCCGGCTCCCCGCAGGAGATGGTGATGGCCAACGTCGAGGACGTTGCGCCAGTGATGGAGATGCGCGAGGTGGGGTTGGGCTGCACCACGATGGGGGCGGGTCGCACAGTCCCCTTGAGCCGGACGGCCGCGACGGTGCTGGCGTAGTCGAAGAACTCCTCGCCCGGCGGCTCGAAGTCGATCACCTCCACGTCGGCGCGGACCTCGGCCGGACCGCCGACCAGCATCCCGTTGTACGCCTCCACGGGCACCGACACCACGGTGGCCCCGTCGCACGCGCCGATCTCCACCTGGCCGTAGCCGTTGACCTCGCTCAACCCGGCCCGCTGCGTGACGCTCACATAGGCGGAGCCGTACGGCACCGCGCGATCACAGGTCACGAGCAGGTCGACAGCGAGACGACCGGCCGTTCGCGTCGTGCCGATCACATCGACATTGACGGTCACACCTGGGTGATTCGCAGGCACGATCCCACGATGGCCAATGCGCGAGAGCCGGGTGGCGCCAGAAACGTCAGTGACGGCGCTTTCGAACCCGTCGTAGGCGGAGGCAAAGGCCTGATAGGTCGCGGGCCCGCCCGTGAACACGCCGTAGGTGTCGACGACGGGGGCCGTCCACCCCGTCGGCGTCGGACCGCAGGTGATCGGTTCGTCGGTGTAGCCGTAGGCGAAGGCCTCGGCTGTCCCCTTCTGCTGCTGGATCTGGACATCGGCGAACATCTGCGCAGCACGGTTGCAGGTCACCGTGCCCGAGACGGACACCAGCGTGACCTTGTCGACCGTGATCGAGATCTGGAGGGCCGGCGCTGGGGGCACGGACGGGTCGAAGCTGATCGGGACGCCCGTCGACTCGATCGGCGTCGTGCCGCTGAGCGTGGCCGCACCGAGGATGCAGGCGCTGAGCGCACAGTCGATCTCGTTGCCCTGCACGGTGATGATCCGCCGCACGCCCATGTCGAACTGGACGTTGCCGTCGGCGTCGGTCGAGCTCGTTCGAGAAGTGCTGAGATCGCAAGCATCGATGCCGAGGTCGGGTGCGGTGAGCGCATCGCACTGAGCGGCGCCGAAGAGGGTGCTCGGAGAGAAGCCCGTACCCGTCACCGTGACGATCTGGCGATCCACCAGATTGGTCGAGGGCGTGACCGTGATGGCGGGCACCGGCACCACGGCGCCAGCGGTGCCGACCGGACCCCATCCCACGATGGCCGCGATGAGGCCGATCACGACCAGGCTGGCCGCTCTCGGGGCGCCGCCCCGCATCCGATCCGGGCCGTTGTGCGTCCTCATCGCAATCCCCCCTGCGCTGGTCCTGAGAGCATCCTCCCAGACCAAGAGCCCTTCTGCCACTGGGTCGTACGTGCTCAGAGCCCGGCCTTCGACCGCAGGAGCGCGGTGGCGGCCTTGCCGTCGGCCTGGCCCTTGGAGACCTGCATCACCTTGCCCATGAAGAAGCCGACGAGCTTGCCCTGCGCCTTGTCGTCCCCGCTGCGGAGCTGCTCCCACTCGTCGGGATGCGCGCGGATGACGTCGTCGACGAATCCCTCGAGGGCTCCGGTTCCCAGTGCCTCGAAGCCCTTGGCCCTGGCCACATCGACCGGTGCGGCACCGGTGGCCACCACCTCGGCCAGCACGGTCTTGGCCTGCGTGGCGGTGAGCTCGCCCGCCGTCTCCATCGTCACCAGCTCGGCGAGGTGCTCACCCGAGAGCCGCTTCGCGCCGTCCACCGCCAGGTTGTGCTCCACGTGCGTGAGAACCCGCCCGGCATCGGCGCCGGCCGCGATCGCCGCCGCGGCAAGGTCGTCGAGGCCACGCTCCACCGCGATGGCCACGGCACCGTCGGTGTGGTCGATCCGGGCCGTGGCGGCGAGCTCGCGGCGGCGGGCCGCGGGAAGGCGCGGGAGGGCGGCGTCGATGCGGGCGATGTCGGCAGCGCTGGGCTCGAGCGGCACGAGGTCGGGCTCGGGGAAGTAGCGGTAGTCGTCCGCGTCCTCCTTCGAGCGGAGCAGGCCGGTGCGCCCGGAGGCCTCGTCCCAGTGCCTCGTCTGCTGGTGCACCCGCTCCCCCGCCTCGATGAGGTCGATCTGGCGCAGGGCCTCGTGGTCGATGGCCCGGCCGAGCGAGCGGATCGAGTTGAGGTTCTTGATCTCGCACCGGGTGCCCCACGGCTCGTCCACGCCGTGGACCGAGACGTTGGCGTCGACGCGCATCGACCCCTCCTCCATCTTGGCGTCGCTCACACCGGTGGCGAGGAGGATCGAGCGCAGCTCGGCGACGTACTCCCGGGCCTGGTCGCTGCTGCGCATGTCGGCCTCGGACACGATCTCCACGAGGGGCACGCCCGAGCGGTTGTAGTCGACGAGGCTGTGCACGGCGTCGTGCACCCGGCCGCCGCCGCCCATGTGGGTGAGCTTGCCGGTGTCCTCCTCGATGTGGGCGCGGGTGATGCCCACGCGCAGCCCCGACGGCAGGTCGAGGTGCCCGTGCTCGTTGGTGGGCAGATCGTATTGGGTGACCTGGTAGTCCTTCGGCTGGTCCGGGTAGAAGTAGTTCTTCCGGGAGAAGACGGAGCGCTCCACGTCGCACGCCAAGGCTCGGCCCAGGCGCATGGCCATCTCCACCGCCGCCTCGTTGAGCACCGGCAGCGAACCGGGCAGCCCGAGGCACGTCGGACAGGTGTTGGCGTTGGGCTGGTCGCCAAAGCTGTTGGGGCAGGCGCAGAAGAGCTTGCTGGCCGTGGCCAGCTCGCAGTGCACCTCGAGGCCGATCACCATCTCCCAACCGGCGGGCAGGACGTCGGTCATGCCGGCGCTCCTTCCAGGGCGGCGGCCACACGGAACATGGTGACCTCGTCGAGGGCGCCGGCCATCACCTGGACACCCACAGGAAGGCCGTCGTCGCCCACGCCGAAAGGCACCGACAGCGCCGGGTGACCCGCCAGGTTGGAGGGGATCGTGCACACGTCGTTGAGGTACATGGCCAGCGGGTCGGCCTTGGCCCCCAGGGCGAAGGCAGTGGTGGGCGAGGTGGGCGACAGGAGCACGTCGAAGCGCTCATAGGCGGCCTCGAAGTCACGGAGGATCAACGTGCGAACCTTCTGGGCCTGGCCGTAGAAGGCGTCGTAGTAGCCAGCCGAGAGGGCGTAGGTGCCGAGCATGATGCGGCGCATCACCTCAGGGCCGAAGCCCGCTGTGCGGGTGCGGTCATACATCTCGCCGGTGGTGGGGGCGTCGACGCGCAGGCCATAGCGCACGCCGTCGTAGCGGGCCAGGTTGCTCGACGCCTCGGCGGGGGCGATCAGGTAGTAGGCGGACAAGCCGTAGATGACCGCCGGCACCGACACCTCCTCCACCTTCGCCCCCGCGGCACTCAGGGCCTCGGCGGCCGCCCGCACCCGGGCACTGACGTCGGGCGCGATGCCCTCTGCCTGGCAGAGCTCGGTGACCAGACCCACCCGCAGCCCGTCGACGCCGTCGGTCAGGTGGTCGAGGACCGTCGGTACTGCCTCAGGGATCGAGGTGGAGTCGGCCGGGTCGTAGCCGGCGATCACCTCGTAGAGCGCCGCAGCGTCGGCGACCGTGGCGGCGAAGGGACCGATCTGGTCGAGGCTCGACGCGAAGGCGACCAGGCCGTAGCGGCTCACCCGGCCGTAGGTGGGCTTCACCCCGACGACTCCGCACAGCGCCGCCGGCTGGCGGATCGACCCGCCGGTGTCGGAGCCGAGGGCGAGCGGTGCGAACCCGGCCGCTACCGCCACCGCGCTCCCGCCCGAGGAACCGCCCGGCACCTTCGTGGGGTCGTGCGGGTTCTTCGAGGGCCCGAAGGCCGAGTTCTCCGTGGACGACCCCATGGCGAACTCGTCGAGGTTCGTCTTGCCCACCGCGACGGCGCCAGCCGCAGTCAAGCGGGTGACGACGGTGGCGTCGTAGGGCGGCTTCCAGCCGTCGAGGATCTTCGAGGAGCAGGTGGTGGGGATGCCGGTGGTGCACAGGTTGTCCTTCAGCGCGATCGGCACGCCGGCCAGCGGGCCCGGGTCCGCCCCGGCCGCCACCTTGGCGTCGACGGCGTCGGCGGCGGCCAGCGCCTGCTCCGCGGTGACGAGGTTGAAGGCATGCAGCTCGGCTTCGCGGCCCGCGATCGCGGCAAGGTGCTCCTCGGCGACCGAGCGGGCGCTGCGCTCCCCTGCCCGCACCGCGGCGGCGATCTCCAGAGCGGTCACGGTGCCTCCCCGAGCACGGGCGGCACGCGGAACATGCCGTCCTCGGTGGAGGGAGCGGCAGCCAGCACGGCGTCGCGGATGCCGGCGTTGCGCGCCACGTCCGGCCGCCACACGTTGGCGAGCGGGTAGGGGTGGGAGGTGGGCGGCACGTCGGCCAGGTCGAGCGCCTCCACGTCGGCGGCATGGTCGAGGATGGCCGCCAGCTGGGGCGTAAACGTGTCGATCTGCTCGTCGGTCAGCTGGAGCCGGGCCAGCTTGGCCACGTGGGCCACCTCATCACGAGACAGGGATGCCATAGGCCGGCCATCGTAGAGGTCGGCCCCGGGGAGCCCCGAACCGGTTGGCTGCACCAGGGGTGACGAACGGCAAGGACCTCTGTTATACCGAGCGAGGGGGCCGCCCCCCGGGTTGAGGAGAGGGGAGCGCACAGATGCGGAAGCTCACCATCGGCCTGATCGGAGGACTGCTCGCCAGCTTCGTCGTCACGTCCCCCGGCACGACCGCCGCCGTGACGATCACCGACGCTCGGGTCACGCAGCAGGAGTACGTTCGCCACGATGGCGGTACCGACCCAACAATTGAGGGGTGCAACAGCCTGACGTCCACCGACGTCGTCGGGAACCTCCGACAGAAGAACGAGCCGTTCTCGGTCGTCGACCCGCAGGACCCGGACATCGTGATCGCGGGATGGAACGACTACTGCAGCGAATGGATGGGCCTGGGCTTCTCGACCGACGGCGGCCAGACCTGGACCAACTCCCTCGTCCCCGGCTACCCCGCCGACACCTCCACCGAGGGAAGGCTCTCGCCTGAGTTCCTGCGCACGAACTCGGCCAGCGATCCTGTTGGCGCGTTCGACAGCGAAGGTCATTTCTACTTCGGCTTTCTCGCCTTCAACGGGAACGCCGGGCCGGGCACGAACAGCGACGTCGCCGTGGCGCGCTACAACGTGGTCGACCCGCTGACGAACGGCGGCAGTCCGCTCGACTACATCGGCACCACTCGGGTGTACCGAGGCCCGGCCGCCGCGAACTTCAACGGGGTCTTCAGCGACAAGAACATGATCGAGGTTGACCGCACCGGCGGAGCGCGGGACGGCAGCATCTACATGTGCTGGACGAAGTTCCCGGCACTCGGATCATCCACCATCATGCTGAGCCGCTCCACTGATGCTGGGATCACCTTTTCGAAGCCCGTCGCCATCAGCGGCAAGACCTCCGGTCAGGGGTGTGACATCGCGGTCGAGGCTGACGGCGACGTGCACGTCCTGTGGCGCGACTTCGCCGGCAGCGCGTCGTTCCAGAAGTTCGGCGTCTCGGCCGTGCGCTCGGCTGACGGCGGTCGGACCTTCGGGAGGGTCGTCAAGGTCGACACCCTGACCGCCTACAACCCATTCGACACGGCGCGCGACTGCGGTGACGGCACGGAAGCGTGCCCGGCTGGGTTCGTGTTCCACCGTGCCCCCCTGGAACCCCGGATCACCTCGGACCCGACGGGCCAGCTGCCGGGCGTGTTCGCCATCTACAACGCCGTGGACCCGAACACGATCGTGTCGAGCGACACGTCGTACTCGTCAGCAGGGTCAGGCGGATCCGGCCTGGTCGGACAGTCGAAGGTGTACGTGGCGCGCTCGCTCGACAACGGGCGCACGTGGGCGCCGGTGCTCGTAGCTGATGCACTCGTCGGCCACCAGTACTTCCCCGACGGCGACGCGCTGGCCGGGAAGCTCGCGGTGATGTGGCAGGACAGCCGCACCGACGGCGACTACAGCGTCCAGCGACCCGTCGGCAATCTGGCCGATGGCACTTCGAGCGGCAACGATGCCCTCAGCACGTTCGTGGCTGTCTCCACGAACGGCACGAGCTTCGGCGTTGCGCATGAGGTGGCATCCGTACGGCAGCAGCCGCAGAAGGAGATGTTCGCGGCCGCCTCGGTCCCGTTCCTCGGCGACTACAACTGGATCCAGCTGGTCACGACCGGCCCGGGGTCGCTCTTCGGGTACATGACCTGGACCGACAACCGCGACGTCCTCTCGGGCTCGGATCCACGCGAAGACCCTCAGGACGGGTTCGACACGGAAGGCTGCTGGGTCGAGGACCCGCCAGGTACCTTCACGCGGACCTGCCTGAACGGTGGCGGCTACAACCAGAACATCTACGGGAGCCCGATCACGATCCCGTAGGCAATCGAGCCGCCCAGCGATCGAAGCGCCGGCGCACGGTTCTCGCCGGCTCGGGCAGACCCACGCCTACGATCGCGGCGCGCACGGCCTTCTCGTGCAGCGCAGCCGTGTCCCCCAGCCAGTCGAGGTGGTGGTTCACCTCGAGGGCGACGGCGCCGTGGAACGCGGTCCAGACGATGACGGCCTGCTCTCGCTGGGCCCTGGCTGATGACGGGTTGAGCTCACCCAGGGCGTCCAGGAGCGGCTGGAACACCGCGAGCTGGGCGTCGACCGTGGGGCCATCAGGTGGGGCCGCGTAGCCGGGGAGCTGGTCGGAGAAGATGAGGTTGAACTCGTTCGGGTTGGCCAGCGCCCAGCGCCGGTAGGCCAGGATCCCGACGAGGACCCGATCCTGCGGAACGGCGTCGGCGAAGGCCGCCATCGCCGCCGTGGTGGCCTCGGCCAACCGGCCGTAGCTCGACAGGAGCAGCATTGTGAAGACGTCGTCGAGGCTGTCGAAGTACGTGTAGAGCGAAGCAGGCCCCAGCCCCACCCCCCGGGCGATGGCCCGCATGGAGACGTTCGCTGCGCCGCCCTCGTCGAGCAGGCGCCGCGCCTCCGTCTCGATCTCAGCCAGGAGCTGGCGGCGCTGGCGGGCCCGACGGCCCTCCGGACGGACGGAGGCGGCCTCGGCTGGCATGTGACGAACGATACACGAATGGGGGTTGTAATCCGAACACTGTTCGATCATGCTCAATGTTGTATTCGAACACCGTTCGGATCAATAGCCGAGATGCACTGAAGGAGCTCTCATGTCGTCCAGCAGCCATGTCGTCCTCGGTGCCGGCCCCGTCGGGCAGGCCGTCGTCACCGCCCTCGCGTCCCGCGGCATCGAGCCCACAGTGATCACCCGCTCCGGAACTGCGGTTCCCGGAGCTCGGGGCCAAGCCGCTGACCTCACCGACCCCACCCAGGCCGCCGCCGCGATGACGGGCGCGACGGCCGTCTTCCAGTGCGCCCAACCCGAGTACCACCGCTGGCCGGAGGAGTTCCCGGCCCTTCAGGCGCGCATCGTCGATGCCGTCACGACCTCCGCGCCTGACGCGGTGCTGGCGGTGGCCGAGAACCTCTACGGCTACGGCCCGGTGACGGGGCCCCTCACCGAGGACCTCCCGCTGGTCGCCACCACCCGCAAGGGCGCCGTGCGGGCCGCCATGACCAAGGCGCTGCACGAGGCCCACCAGGCCGAGCGACTGCGCTTCGTGGCCGGGCGAGCCTCGGACTTCTTCGGGCCGGGTGTCGACGGCTCTGCGGTCGGCAGCCGCTTCTTCGGGCCCCTCGCCGCCGGCAAGCCCTTCGACGTCGTCGGCGATCCCGACCGGCTCCACACCTACACGTACGTCGGTGACTTCGGCGAGGCGCTGGTGCGGCTCGCCGAGACCCCCGACACCTGGGGCCGGGCCTGGCACGTCCCCAACGCCCCGACCGTCAGCACGCGCACCTTCGCCCAGCGGGCGGCGGCGCTCGCCGGCACCGAAGCCCGGCCCCGGGTCCGGGCTCGGTGGCAGCTCCGCCTCGTCGGCCTGGCCGTGCCGCCGATCCGGGAGATGGTGGAGATGCTCTACGAGTTCGAGGAGGACTTCGTGGTCGACCACTCCGCGTACGCCGCCTTGTTGGGCGACCACCACACCCCGCTCGCTGGCTCGCTAGCCATCACCCTGGACGCCGTGCGCACCTGAGGCGGGGCGCTCAGCCCTGCGGCTCGCGCCACATCGGGATCAGGCTCGGGCCGCCGGCGAGCGGGATCTCGCCCGCGTCGACGAAGCCGAGCCGGCGGTAGAAGGGCAGGTTCCGCGGGTTGCTCGACTCGAGGTAGGCGCGGGTGCCACCGGCATCGCACTGGTCGAGCACGGGCTGCAGCACCGCTGCGCCGAGGCCCGCCCCCTGGCGCTCGGGGGTCGTGCTCACCACGTTGAGGTACCAGTGCGGCTCCTGTGGATGAGCAGCCGTCATCGCCGCCCTGAAGGTCCCGAGGCGCCCGAGCTCATCCGGCTCGAAGGGTCCAGGGCCGACGTTCACGGCGTCCTCCGGGACCGCGCCGCGGTGCTCGAAGGCCGGTTCGCGCCACCAGGCCACCGACGCATCGGCGGCGACGTGCACGACGCCGCGATCCGGGAGCATGTCGCGCACGAGCACGGAGAAGACGAGCGCGAGCAGGCGCCGCCGTCGCGCGGGATCCGGGAAGGCCCACGCCATGACGGGGTCGTCCTGGAACCCGACCGCCGCGATGCGGGCGATCAGGTCGACGTCATCCGAGACGGCCGGCCGGACGTCACTCATGGGCCCAGACGGTAGCGGCATCACGAGTTCGGGCCGGTCGGTCGGGACCTTCGGCCCTGGTGCTCTTCCCCACCGGGCGCACACTGAAGATGGCCCCGTTGAACAGGGGCCGTGAAGATGAGGAGGGCGTGATGTTCCTTCTTCCAGTGCTCGTCGTCGTCATGGCCGGCTACATCGCCTATCGCGTGCTGCACCGGCAGGCGCAGCCCGCCACCAGCAGGGTCGGAACCATCAGTGCCGTCCCTGCCCACGGGGCATCGTTCTGGCCCACCACCCTCGAAGGCCGGCTGGGCATCGGGCTGTTCGCCCTCAGCTTCGTCCTGATGGCGCTGATCAACGTGATCCAGGTCCCGTTCCTGTCCTTGGCCGTGCTCGTCGCGGCGCTCGTCCTCACCGGTGTGGCTCGCATCGTCAGGCACGACCAAGCCCCATCGGTGCTGATCGTGCTCGTCGTGACCGCCCTCGCCACGGTGGCCGGGCTGCTGTTCCTCGGCGGCGAGATCTTCATCGGCCACGACTGAGCGCCACCTCGGGCGGTTCGCGCACCGCACCGGTGTGAGACCGCCCGAGTGCACCGACCCAGCAGTGGCTGGCACGGGCAGCAAGACTCAGTTCGTGCTCACCAGCGACTCGCGCATCCTCACCACCCATGCCGGCAGCCTGCCCCGACCGGTGGCCCTGGCTGAGTTGCACGGTCGGCGCAGTCGGGGTGAGCCCGTCGATCCCGACGAGCTTCGGCAGGCCGTCGAGCTGGCCACCGCCGATGTCATCGCGGCCCAGGTGGAGGCGGGCATCGACATCGGCAACGACGGCGAGCAGGCCCGAGAGAGCTTCGTCACCTACGTGCAGCACCGCATGACCGGCTTCGGCGGCACGAGCCAGCGTCCCCTCATGCGCGACCTGCTCGACCACCCCGACTTCGTCGAGCTGGCCCTCCCCCGCCTTCAGCGCATGAAGGTCAACCTCATGGCCGCCCCTGCCGCCATCGGCGAGGTCACCTACCGGGACATGTCGGAGCTCGACGCCGAGTGTGCCCTCGTGGCCACCTCCCCCTTCGCTCAGACCTTCATGACCTCGTGCTCACCCGGGATCGTGGTGGCGGCGATGGAGAACCGCCACTACGCCTCGCGCGGTGACTACGTGCGCGCCGTGGCCGAGGCGCTGAGCACCGAGTACCGAGCCATCGTCGACCGCGGCCTCCTGCTGCAGATCGACGCTCCCGACCTGGCAATGGAGCGCCACACGCTCTTCGCCGACCGACCGCTTCACGAGTTCCTTGACTGGGTGGAGCTGGTCATCGACGCGATCAACGTCGCCCTCGAGGGGATCGACCCGTCTGCGGTTCGGCTCCACGTGTGCTGGGGCAACTACGAGGGCCCTCACAACCTCGATGTCGCGCTCGACGAGATCCAGCCGCTCCTCTACGCGGCACGGGTGGGCGCGCTCGTGATCTCGATGGCCAACGCCCGCCATGCGCATGAGTTCCGCTGCTTCGAGCGACGGCCGCTCCCCGATCACATGTCTCTCGTGGCGGGCGTCATCGACACGACGAGCAACTACGTGGAGCACCCCGAGGTGGTGGCCGACCGCCTGGCCCGCGTGGCCGAGGCCGTGGGCGATCCGAGGCGGATCATCGCGGGCACCGACTGCGGCTTCGACACGTCCGCCGGTCTGGGCGACGTGGCACCGTCACTCGTGTGGGAGAAGCTGCGCGCCCTCCGAGAGGGCGCCGACCTCGCGTCTTCCCGCCTCCTGTAGACACCCGCGTGGGTAGCGTCGCCCCCGCGAGGTGGCGTCATGCACATCAGGTTCTGGGGGACGCAGGGATCGATCGCCAAGGCCGGAGCCCTCACGGTGCGCTTCGGGGGCAACACGTCCTGCGTCGAGATCCGTACCGATGCCGGGACCCTGAGCGTGATCGACTGCCGTGCGCAGCCATGGCCCCGGGCAAGACCTCCTCGCCCGCTCCGCCGCGGCTTCCGCGGACGGTCACA
>DAIQBC010000049.1:0-3947 GCA_036781345.1 Acidimicrobiales bacterium
GCCCGTCGCTCCCACGACCGCCACCACGGCATTGCGCAACGGGTCATCCGGGTCCAGGTCGGGCAGCGCGCCAGCGGCTGTCACCCGCCACCCCTCCCGGCGAGGAGGACCGGTCGCCCGGTTCTGTCGTCCTCGAGCACGGGCCGCACCTCCTCCGCCCGTCGGCCCGGCTCGCGCCCAGGAGCAACACGGTGGGGAGGACCGATGCGCACCTCGACACCCGGCGACCACAGTGCATGGGCCGCGCCATCCGGCGCTGGCAGACCGGCCGCCTGGGTGAGCGTCTCGCTCATCGAAGCCACCTCGGCCCGGTGCAGCGGCCAAGGCTCGTGGTCGATCTCGGCCCACAGGAGCCGCTCGCCGATGGTCGACCCGAGCGCCCAGCGCGCCGTGAGGAAGTGGTCGAGGTCGCTCACCTCTGCGGATGGGATCCGCTCCCCGATCCGCAGGCGCAGGTGGCTGCTCGGCCCCCGCTGGGGCCACCGCCGTCGCGACGAGTACTCGATCTCGTCGCCCGATCGCTCGAGCGACATGCTCGCCCAGCAGTAGGGCAGCCGGTAGGTCGCACGCGCCACCAGCGCCGGCAGCAGGCGGGTGACATCGAGGCTGGCGAACCACACGCCACGGCGGCCGTCGGGGCCGATGATGTAGGTGCGGATGTTCGTCTCCGGGAACGTCGACAGCCGACCGATGGGCGGGAGGTGCGGCACTCGCACCCGGTGCATCCGGTAGGGGATCAGCCCCACCCATGCCATCTCGTCGTGCGTGTCGACCTCGTACCCGGCCGGCAGGAGCCGCTGCACCACCTCCGGCTCGTACGGCCAGTGGACCGAGGCCAGGTCCTGCCAGCCCTGCAGCATCACCGGGTGCCTCACCGGCCGACGGGGACCGGAGGTGATCGGCTCGACGACACAGCCAGGCTGACGCACGTTACGAGCCCTCCCCGCTCGCCGGGTGGCCTGAGCGGCGCCGCGCGGCCCGGGCGCGGGCGCGGGCGGCGGCGAGCAGCTCCTCCAGCGTGGCGCCGGCGTGACCCACGATCGTCGGGAGGCCCTCCGCCGTGAACCGCCGGGCGGCCCGGCGCGCGGGCTCGACGCCCTCGGAGCCGGTCACGCTCAGCACCACCACATCGGCCTTCGACGCCGTGGCGAAGCGCACGATCTCCTCCGCAGGGACATCGCTGCCGAGGTGCTCCACGTTCCAGCGGTCCTCTCGCAGCGCGGCAGCCGCCATCGCGGTGGGCAGGCTGTGGTGCTCGCCGCTCAGTGCCGCCACCACCACCCGGCCCCGGCGCCGCCCCGAGGGGTTGGGCGTGAGCTCGCTCAAGAGGCGGTTGACGACCGCCGTCGCCCGGTGCTCCTCCGGGATGCCGACCGTGCCGGCCACCCAGCCGTCGCCGATCGCCCGAAGCGCCGGCACGAGAAGATGGGTGATGATCTCGCCGGCCGGCACCCCCTGGTCGCGCAGGGCGAGCACCTGATGGCGGGCCTCCGTCTCGTCGCCGCCGAGCAGCCGATCGCGCAGGCGCTCCTCCATCTGGTCCCAGTGCAGCGGGTGGGCCCGGTCGGGCACGGGCTGTGGCGCCGCCCGCCGCCGGCTGAAGTCCTCGAGCACGACCGGGTCGATCCGGTAGCGACCCCGCACTCGCACGGCCGGAATCGAGCCGTCGCGCACCCATTGGTAGGCCGTCTGGTAGTGGACGCCCAGCCGCTCGGCCGCCGCGGGCAGGTCCAGCAGCTCGCCGCCGTCGATCGCGCCTTCTCTTGCCATCGCCGCCCAGGCTATCCCGTCCGCGGGAAACGCCGACTAAAGATGGCTACATCTCTGATGGAGACCTCAGTGCCCGGCCGCGGTGGTCGTCTGCACCTCACCGGCCTGGAACAGCCCGAGGGCACCCTTGCCGACGTTGGCGAACTTGTGGGTGACGATCGGGTAGAGGCCCGCCTCGTCAAAGGTGAACTCCGCGAACCCGCCCTGCGCGGGCTGGAGATCGAGCACCTGCGAGCCGCCCAGCCGCTGATCCGGCTGTAGGACGTAGGTGCCTTCCTTGTACACGGTGTCGAAGATCGTGCCCACGATGTGGAAGGCCGAGTTCTCGCTCGGACCGGCGTCGAGCACCCACACTCGGACCCGCTGGTTCGGCTCCACGCGGATCGGGTGGAACTTGTACTGGTTGACGTAGCCGTTGAAGACCACCGCGTCGTGCTGCTCGGCCAGCATCTTCGTGAGGTCGCCCGGCTGGCCTTCGGGGCCGAGGTAGAGCTCGGACTGCACGAGCACGTACTCGTGGTCGACGGCGGGGAGGTTGGGGGGGTCGATGATGATCGCTCCGTACATGCCGTTGCCGATGTGGTGTAGCGCCGGGGCGGTGCCGCAGTGGTACATGAAGATGCCGGCGTGCTTGGCCTGGTACTGGTAGATGAGCTGCTCACCGGGCTGGATCGTGCGCATCTCGTCGTTCCAGGCCACCTTGCTGGCGTGGAAGTCGATCGAGTGGCCCAGCTTGCCGTCGTTGACGAGCGTGATCGTGAAGAGGTCACCCACCCGTCCGCGGAGGATCGGGCCGGGGACCTGGTCGTCGAAGGTCCACATCTCCTGCGTGACGCCGGGCGCCACCTCGATCACCTTCTCGGTGGCGTGCATCGTCAGCGTGTGCTCCGTGCCCCCGGGGGCCGGTGCCAACGTGGGGTCGAAGGGCTGGAAGTCAGGCGGCGCCTCCGCGGCGAAGTCGATCTCGGCTGCCGCCGCCGCTCCCGGGGCCCCGTCACCGCCGGGGGTCGACCCCTCGACGTTGATGTCGAGCACCATGCCGGCCTCCTTGTGGCCGGGAACGGTGCACCAGGCCTGAGTCGTGGCATCGATCACGCCGAGGCTGACCTCCTCGGTGGCCCCGGGGGCGACGAGCCCGGTACCGGTCTCACCCATCAGCTTGAGGTCGTGGGCCATCGCGCCCTTGTTGGTGACCCGGACGATGAGCTCGGTGCCCGCCTTCAGGTCGATCGACGCGGGGCGCACGTAAAGGTCGCCCAGCTCGACGACGACCGTCTCGGGACCCACACCGCTCGCGACCGAGCCGCCGCTGTCGCGGGCGCCCAACCCGATGCTGGCGATGCTGGCCAGCAGCGCCACGACGGAGACGGCAACCGCGCCAAGCATCCATCCGTCTCGGGAGACCCTGTTGCGCTCGATGCGCTGCTCGAGCTCCGCCACGGCACCCTGATCGATCGACGTGTCAGCCATGCGTCAGATCATCGGGCAGCCCGTCGCAGGGGTTGCAGGGCCGACCGGCACGACGTCAGGGCCGATGGTCCCATCGGCGCTCACGCCCTCGGCGACGGCACCCAGGGTGGGACCATCGCGCGGCTCGGCGGGACCTTCGACCCTGCTCGGCCGCCTCTGGTGGCGGGATCATCGATGGCCATGGAGGTCGATCGCAACGGTCTGGAGGTCTTGCACCGGGCAGAGTGCCTGCGCCTCCTGCGCCACCACACGCTGGGTCGGGTGGGGCTGACCTTCGGCGCGCTGCCCACGGTGCTACCGGTGAACTACTTCCTTGACGGAGATCGGATCCTTGTGCGCACGGGCAGCGGTTCGAAGCTCGATGCAGCGATGCGCGACATGGTCGTGGCCTTCGAAGTCGACGACTTCGACCCCGTGTACCACTCCGGGTGGAGCGTCGTGGTCACCGGCGTGGCCACGGAGATCACGGAGGCCAAGGACCTGGAGGCACTGAACAGCGCGCGGGTGGCCCGCTGGGCACCCCGAGGCGAGGAGCACGTCTTGGCCATCTCCACCGAGATGGTGTCGGGTCGGCGCCTCATGGACGGGGGCGTGGCCCCCGCGCAGTGACGCCGGCTCCCTCGGCGCCGTCAGGCTCGGGGCACGCGCCACTCGAGGACGGTGCCGGCCGGGGGACCCGCCTGCAGGTCGAAGGTGCCGCCCAGGCG
>DAIQBC010000049.1:3957-11955 GCA_036781345.1 Acidimicrobiales bacterium
GGCGTTGGGCCCGCGCCGCCATGTTCTTCAGGCCGTGGCCGAGCCGGCCGCCCTCGCCGACCAGCCCGACGCCGTCATCCACGACGCGGAGCACGAGGGTGTCCCCGGTGACGATCACCTCGACATCGACGTGGGCGGCGCGGGCGTGCTTGGCGACGTTGGTGAGCGCCTCCCGCAGCGTCGCCAGCACCTCCGGCTGGTGCGCCTCGGGGACCGCGGCGTCGATCGGGCCGTCGAACAGCACCGTCGGCTCGAACCCGAGCGGTCCCGCCGCTTCGCGGGTGAGCGTCAGGACGCGGTCGCGCAGGCCATCCCGGGAGGACCGTGTGGCTTCCAGCGCGAAGATCGCTGAGCGGATGTGCCGCACGGTGAGGTCGAGATCGTCGACGGCCTGTTCGATCCGAGCCTCGGCAGCGTCGGGGTTCCTGCGCACCATCGGCACGGTTCCCTGGAGCGACAGCCCCGTGGCGAAGAGCCGCTGGATCACCGTGTCGTGCAGATCGCGTGCGATCCGCTCCCGGTCCTCAACCAGGGCCAGCTCTTGGACCCGGGCATGGAGCCGCGCGCTCTCGATCGCCACGCCCGCCGCCGCGGCCAGGCCCACGACCAGCTCCTCGTCCACGTCGGTGAACTGCTGATCGCTGGTCTTGTCGGTCAGGTAGAGGTTCCCGAAGACCCGGTCCCGGACTCGGATGGGGACGCCGAGGAACGAGCGCATCGGGGGATGGTGGGGCGGGAACCCGACGCTATCGGGGTGGCTGTGGAGATCCGCCAGACGGATCGGCTTGGCCTCGGCGATCAGCAGGCCGAGGATCCCGTTGCCTTCGGGCAAGGCACCGATGGCCCGCTGGGTCTCCTGGTCCAGACCCACCGTGATGAACTGCGCCAGCCCTGTGCCCTCGTCGTCGAGCACGCCCAGGGCCGCGTACCGGGCGTCGACCAGGTCGGCCGCGGCGTGCACGATGCGCTGCAGCATGGCGGGGAGGTCGAGATCGGAACCGATCGCCACAACCGCATCGAGCAGCTGGCGAAGGCTCTGAGGGCCGGCCACTTCACGCACGCCATCGAGCCTAGGTGGTAGGTCGCGGCGAGGAGATCGGGGCCGGCGGCGGCCGGGTTGGGCGGCTGAGGGGCACAATGGGGAGATGACCGTGCGCATCTTCCTGCTCGATGACCACGAGGTGGTGCGCCGAGGTCTGCGCGAGCTGATCGAGTCCGAGGACGACATGGAGGTCGTCGGTGAGGCCGGGACGGCCGAGGAGGCCCTCGGACGGATCCCGGCGACCTCGCCCAACGTGGCCGTGCTCGACGTACGGCTGCCCGACGGCAGCGGCGTCGAGGTCTGCCGTGAGATCCGGGCTCGACACCCGGAGATCGCCTGCCTGATGCTGACGTCGTACGCCGATGACGAGGCCCTGTTCAGCGCCATCATGGCGGGCGCGTCCGGCTACATCCTCAAGCAGGTCCGGGGCGCGGAGCTCGTGAACGGCATCCGCCGCATCGCCGGGGGTGAGTCGCTCCTCGACCCTGCGGTCACCGAACGGGTGCTCGAACGGCTCCGTCAGCCGGCGCACGGTGACGAGATCGCCGGGCTCACCGACCAGGAGAAGCGGCTCCTCGACCTGATCGCCGAGGGTCTGACCAACCGGCAGATCGGCGACCGCATGTTCCTCGCCGAGAAGACGGTGAAGAACTACGTGTCCAACCTGCTCGCCAAGCTGGGGATGAGCCGTCGCACTGAGGCCGCCGCCTATGCGGCACGGAACGCCGAGCGGCGACAGCACGAGGGCCGCGACTAGCACCCGAGCCAGCTGCTGCCCGCTGGGACCATTGGTCCTCCAAGCACCGACTCTCGACCCTGCCCCGTGGCGCGGCCCCCACCGCACGATGGGTCCATGACCAAGACGCTGGATGTGCTGCTGATCGAGGCCCGTGCCGGCGATGGGGCCGTTGACGCCGACCGGCTGGAGGCCGCGGGGCACAGGGTCCACCGCTGCTGGACGACGACGGATCCCACGGACCCCCACACAGGGTCGAACGCCGAGGAGCAGTCCTTGTGCACCGGCGTGACGGCCGGCTCGTGCCCGCTGGATCACGGCATCGATGTCGCCCTGCTGGTTCGGAGACGCATCACGCGGCAGCCGACGGCTACCGAGGCCGGGGTGAGCTGTGCCCTGCGGGCCGGCATCCCCGTGGTCGAGAACGGTCCTGACCTCCTCGACCCCTTCGAGCCATGGCTCACGGCTCGTGTCGGCGACGACGTCGCCGCATCGTGCCTCGAGGCCGTCGAGCGGGGCTTCGAACCGTTGCGCGATGACATCCGGAATCGGATCACGGGTGTGCTCCACGGCGCCGGTGTGGACCCCCACGCCGTGGAGTCGGCCGTGACCTACGACCATCCACGGCTCACGGTCCAGCTGCGCGGGCCGGCCGTCAGCACCTCCGTCCAGCAGGCCCTCGGCGTGCGCGTCCTCGACGCCGTGCGGAGCTCGCCGCGCACCTTCGGCCAGGTCGACGTCGCCTATGAGCCGATCGGCGAGCAGCAGCGATGATCAGCACCGAGGTCGTCACGAGCTTCCTCGCCGGACGCCGCCTGGCCGTCGTCGGCGCCTCCGACGAACGGGCCAACTTCGGCCGCACCGTGTACCGGGAGCTCAAGGAGCATGGCTACGACGTCGTGCCCGTGCACCCGACCGCGGCGAGCGTGGCCGGCGACCCGTGCTTCGCCGAGCTCGCTGCGGTGCCCGGGCCGCTCGACGGCGTCGTCGTCATGGTCGGCGGCCCACGGGCGCTCGGCGTCGTCCGTGCCTGCGCCGACCTCGAGATCCCACGTGTGTGGCTGTTCAAGGGCCTCGGTGGGCCCGGTGCGGTCTCGGACGAGGCGGTGAGCCTCTGCCGCGAGCACGGCATCGAGGTGGTGGCCGGCGCCTGCCCGCTGATGTTCCTCGAGCCCGTGGGGTGGTTCCACAGGGCCCATCGCGGCGCGCGCCACCTCAACGGCTCACTGACCCGCTCGGCCTAGACGGCGACCACCGGAGGCAGACGATGAAGATGATCGATCCACGGACCGGCATCGAGGTGCTCGATGAAGACGAGTGCCTGCGCCTGCTGGCGGCGGATGAGGTCGGTCGTCTGGCGGTGGTCGACGGGACGGCACCGGTGATCTTCCCCGTCAACTACGTTCTCGACGAGCGGACCATCGTGTTCCGGACGGCCGAGGGGACCAAGCTCGACCGCGGTCAGCGGGCGGGCGCCTGCTTCGAGATCGACGCCTTCGACCGGTCCACCCGGTCCGGGTGGAGCGTGGTGGCCGCGGGCCGCCTCGACGAGATCACCCCGTTCGACTCGCAGGCACTGGCTGACGCCAAGGCACTCCCGATCGACCCCTGGGCGAACGGCGAGAAGCCGCACTGGATGCGGTTGACGCCCACCAGGATCACTGGCCGGCGCGTCGGCCCGCCCAGGTGAGCGCCGGGAGGGTGGATCCTCGATCGCCGCCGCCTCACCGATCGGTCCAATCGGTGTACGGCGTGCCGGTCTGGCGCAGGTAGGCGGTCACGGCGGAGCCGATGGTGGGGTACGTCCGCTCGGCGAACCGCTCCGCCATCCGGTAGTGGCGGAGCCGGTCCTTGGCCGGGCCCTTCAGCTCGGCGAACACGAGCCGGATGCCGTGCTCGGCGAGCTCGTCGTCCAGCCGGACGAGCTCCTCGGCCGCACTGGTGTCGATGTCGGTGATGGGCTCCGCCGCGATCGCGACCCAGCGAACCTCGTCCGCGCTGCGCGCCACCGCCCCGCGGACGAACCGAGCGAAGGCGCCACCGTTGGCGAAGAACAGGGGCGCGTCGAAGCGCAGGAGCACCAGGCCCGGGATGTGCCGACCGCGGCTGTGCCGCGCGACGTCGTGGTAGCCCTTGCGACCGTCGACGCGGACCAGCTCGGCGGTGTGGGGCCGCCATGCCTTGGCCACGAAGGCCGACAGCGAGAGGAGCACGGCGATGCCGATGCCTTGGAGGACCCCCGCGAACGCGACGCCCAAGAAGGCCGCCGCGCTCAGGGCGAACTCCGTTCGGCTCATCGACCAGAGCCCGATCATGCCGCTCACATCGACGAGCCGCGCCACGGCGGCGATGACCACAGCCGCCAATGCCGCCGAGGGAACGAACCGGGTCAGGCCCGGGGCGGCCAGGACCAGCAGTGCGACGGCTCCCGCGCCCGCGATGCCGGCCACCTGGGAGCGGGCGCCGGCATCCATCGCGGCCGGCGTGCGAGAGAAGCTGCCCGACACCGGAAAGCCGCCCAACGCCCCGCATGCCGCGTTGGCGGCACCCAGCGCGAGCATCTCCCGGTTGTCGTCCAGGGCGTGGTGGTTCTGGGTGGCCACCGTCCGGGCCAGCGCGGCCGTGTCCGCCAGCGCCACGAGAGCGATCCCGGCCGCCGCGGGTGCCAGCGAACGGATGTCACCCCACCCCAGGCCGCCGAGGGCCGGGGCCGGCAGGCCATGCGGCAGCGCACCGATCACGGGCACGTCACGGAGGTCGAGCAGCCAGACGGTGGCCGCCGCCCCGACCACCATGACGAACAGGCCCGGCACCTTCGGTGCTGCGGCCCGTAGGCCAAGGACCACGGCCAGCCCGGTCACGCCGATCACGGCCGCCTGCCCATCGACGGCGCCGTCGCCGATGCCCCGGACCAGGCCTCGGACGTCGCCGAGGACGCCGTCGGCGTCGGTGCTGAACCCGAGCAGCTTGGGGAGCTGGCCCGCCAGCACGACCAGGGCCACACCGTTGAGGTAGCCGAGCTGGATCGGCTTGGAGAGCAGATCGGTGACCACGTCCAGCCGGGCCAGCCCGCCCAGCAGGAGAAAGGCCCCGACCAGCAGGGCCAGCAGCCCAGCCAGAGCCACGGCGCGGTCCCCCGCGCCGAGCGCAAGGGGGGCGACGGCGGCGCCGATGATGGGGGCCAGCGACGAATCCGGGCCCAGAACCAGGACTCGGGACGGACCGACGAGGGCGTAGGCGACGAGCGCCACGATGGTCGCGTGGAGACCGGTGACCGGCGGGAGACCGGCGACCTCCGCGTAGCCCATGCCGGCCGGGATCAGGAGCGCGCTGAGCAGCGCCCCTGCGCCGAGATCGCGGCGGAGGTCAGCCCGCGAGTAGTGGCCGGTGGCGCGGATGCCGGGGGCCAGCCATTGGAGTCGCGGCGCCGGTCGGCGTGGAGTGGGTCCGGTCACCCCGACAGGTTCGCACCCAGGGAACCCCACGACCGACCCGGAGGGGCATACTCACAGCCATGGCTGTTGCCGGCACGATGACCGCTCCCGGCCTGCCGGTCGTGCTGGTCGGCGACGGGCTCGAGGTGCCCTGCATCGACGGCCGGGCCCGGCCCTACCTCAACCTCGATGCGGCGGCGTCGACGAGCGCTCTCCCGGCGGTGGCCGAGCGGGTGCAGGAGTTCCTGCCCTGGTACTCCAGCGTGCACCGGGGCGCCGGCTACAAGTCCCGCCAGGCCACCGCCGCCTACGAGCACGCCCGGGCGTCGGCCTTCAGGTTCGCGGGCCGACAGGGCGACGAGCACGTGGCGATCATCTGCCGCAACACGACGGAGGCCATCAACCACCTCGCGTACCGGCTCCGGCTCCAGGCCGACGACGTGGTCGTCACCACCGTCGTGGAGCACCACGCCAACTTGCTGCCGTGGGCCCGGCTCTGCCGCCGGCGCTTCGTCGAGTGCTCCCCCGCCGGCACCTTCAGCACGGATGACGTGCTGGCCGCACTGACCGACGGCCCGCCACCGAGGCTGCTCGCCATCACCGGCGCGTCAAACGTCACCGGTTGGCTCCCACCGCTCGAGCAGATCATCCCGATGGCCCACGAGCTGGGCATCCCCGTGCTCGTCGATGGGGCCCAGCTCGCTCCGCACCGCCCGCTGCCCGCCACCGCCGATTTCGTCGCCTGGAGCGGTCACAAGATGTACGCGCCCTTCGGGGCCGGCGTGCTGGTGGCCCCCCGGACGACGTTCCTCGATGGTGACCCCTTCCTGGCCGGCGGCGGCGCGGTCGATCTGGTCGACCTCGACGAGGTGACCTGGACCGATCCACCCGAACGGGAGGAGGCCGGCTCCCCCAACGTGATCGGCGCCGTCGCGCTGGCCACCGCCATCGGGGAGCTCGAGCACCTCGGGTGGCCGGCGATCACGGCCCACGACGCCGCGATCGCCCAGCGCCTCCGCCGGGGTCTGGCTGCGATCGCCGGGGTGCGCCTGCTCGGGCCCGCTCTCGAGGAACCCACGCTGCCCGTGGCCACCTTCACGGTGGACGGCCTCCACCACGCGCTGGTGGCCGCCCGGCTGAGCGCCGAGCACGCCATCGGCGTGCGGCACGGCTGCTTCTGCGCCCACCCCTACCTGATGCGCCTGCTCGACCTCACCCCCTCCGAGATCGACGCCTACCGCACCTCGGTCCTCCACCACGATCGTCGCACCATGCCCGGAGCCGTCCGGGCCAGCGCGGGGCTGTCGACCTCGGCGGCCGACGTCGACCGGCTTCTGGCGGCGGTGGCGGAGGTCGCGTCGGGGCGACCAGCACCTGTTGACTACACCCAGGACGTTCACACCGGGGACTTCTGGCCCACGGGTGCGGCACCCGGCTGGGCGGATGAGGATCGGTCCATGGGCGCCTCATGCGCCCGGGGCTGACCGTTGCCGGTCAGGTGAAGATGATCTCGCCGCCAGCGGCGATCTCGTAGAACTCGCCGACGGTGATGATGTCCTGCACCTGCTCGATGAAGTCGTTCTTCTCGAGCCCGAACAGGTCGACCGACGCCTTGCAGGCGTACATGCCCGCACCGGTGTCAGCGATCATCTCGATGAACTCCGGGATGGGCGGGATGTCGAGCTGCTCCATCTTGTGGTTCATGTAGTGGGTCATCACGGTGGAAACCCCGGGCAGCCCACCGAGCATCGTGGCGAAGTGCAGGCCGGGGTTGCCGACCGTCGCCAGCTTGATGTGCTCGTTGCGGGCTTTGTGGATGGCATCAAGGCCGAAGAAGGTGAAGAACAGGTTGGCCTCGATCCCTTCGGCGCGGGCGCCGTTGGCCATGATCAGCGCCGGGTAGATCCCGTCGAGGGAGCCCTTCGACACGATGATGGAGACCTTCTGGATGGTGTCAGCCATGGAGATTCCTCTCAGATGCAGCCGCGGGGCTTCGGGATGCCAGCGACGCGGGCTGCGATCTTCGCCGGACCTTTCGGGAAGAGCTGGTAGAGCTCTTTGATCGACACGCCTGAGGTCTTGCCGAGCATGCGAACGGTGGGACCTGTGCCCTTCTCGAAGTACTCAGAGCGCATGAACTTGAGGACCCGCCAGTGGTCTTCTGTGAGCTCCTCGATGCCCTCTTCGGTGGCCAGCTCCGAGGCCATGGCCTCGGTCCACTGGCTGGCATCGGTGAAGAAGCCCTCGTCGTTGACGTCGACGGCGACGCCGGCGATGGTCTTGGTGGGCATGGGTCATTCCTCCTGGGTGCGGGCCGACGAGGCGTGGCGCTTGCCGGACTCGGGCATGTCGGCGTGGATGCCGGGGATGTCTCGCCCTGGCAGCAGGCTGTGCCAGTAGAACCACTGGAACATCAGCTTCCCAAGGTGGTTGAGGCGTGATTCCTTCAGCAACGGCAGGCCCACCGGGCCCGGGTAGTGCCCCGGAAGGGGCTCGGTGTCGTAGTTGAAGTCGATGAGCAGCGCCTTGTGGAACCCGGTCTCGATGAAGCAGTTGGCGTGCCCGTCGAAGGCGGGCTCGAGAGGCTCGCCGCCGAGGAAGTGACCGACGTTCTCGACGAGGGCGTCGCCTTCGAAGTGGGTGACCGAGCCCGCCTTCGACGCCGGGACGTTGGCGGCGTCGCCGATCACGAAGATGTTCGAGGCCACCTTCGACTGCAGGGTGCGCTCGTCGGTGGGCACGAAGTTCAGCTCGTCACCCAGGCCCGGTGAACGGCCGACGTAGGG
>DAIQBC010000050.1:0-10537 GCA_036781345.1 Acidimicrobiales bacterium
GAGCGCTTCCGTGACGAGATCGGCGACTGGCGGGTGTGCGTGCTGTCGCCGTTCGGCGCCCAGGTGCACGCACCGTGGGCCATGGCGCTCCAGCACCGGCTCGGCGAGCGGTGGGGGATGGCGGTCGAGCTCATGTGGAGCGACGACGGCATCGTCATCCGGCTCCCCGAGTCGATCGAGGAGCTGCCCGACGACGACCTGCTCATCGACCCCGACGAGATCGAGGAGCTGATCGTCTCGCAGCTCCCGGCCACCGCGATGTTCGCCTCCCGCTTCCGGGAGTGCGCCGCCCGGGCCCTGCTGCTGCCCAAGCGCCGCCCCGACCAGCGCACGCCGCTGTGGCAGCAGCGCCAGCGCTCGGCCGACCTGCTCAGCGTGGCCGGCAAGTACCCGTCGTTCCCGATCCTCCTCGAGGCCACCCGAGAGTGCCTCAACGACGTGTTCGACGTGCCCGCCCTCACCGAGGTGCTGCGCGACCTGCGCAGCCGCAAGGTGCGCCTCGTGTCGGTCGACAGCCAGCAGGCATCGCCGTTCGCCCAGTCGCTCATGTTCGGCTGGATCGCCATCTACATGTACGCCGGCGACGCGCCGCTGGCCGAGCGCCGCGCCGCCGCGCTCGCGCTCGACCGCGACCTGCTGCGCGACCTGCTCGGCGCCGAGGAGCTGCGGGAGCTCATCGACGCCGACGTGCTGGCCGATCTCGAGCTCGAGCTGCAGCGCCTGGTGGAGGGTCGGCTGGCGCGCGACGTCGACGAGGCCCACGACCAGCTCCGCATCCTCGGGCCGCTGTCGGTCGACGAGCTCGGCCTGCGCTCGCTCGACGGCGCGCCGGTGAAGGACTGGGTCGACCAGCTCGTCGGCGAGCGCCGGGCCTTTCTCGGGTCGATCGCCGGCGAGGAGCGGGTGTGCGCGGCCGAAGACGCCGGGCGGCTGCGTGATGCGCTGGGGGTGGCGGTGCCGATCGGGCTGCCCCGGGCGTGCACCGAGTCCGTGGCCGCCCCGGTCCACGACCTCGTGGCGCGCTACGCCCGCACGCACGGGCCGTTCCTCGTGCGGCACGCTGCAGCTCGCTACGGCCTGGCGGTCGAACCCGTGCGGGCCGCCCTCGACGCCCTCGAGGTGGAGGGCCGGGCGGTCCGGGGCGAGTTCCGTCCCGATGGCGTTGAGCGAGAGTGGTGCGACGACGACGTCCTCCGCCAGCTCCGCCGCCGCTCGCTCGCCGCGCTGCGCAAGGAGGTGGAGCCCGTCGATGCCGGCACGCTGGCCCGCTTCCTGCCCCGCTGGCATGGCATCGGCACCAACCGGCGCGGTGTCGACGCGCTGGTCGACGTGGTCGCCCAGCTCCAGGGCGCCCCGCTGGTGGCCTCGGCGCTCGACCGCGACGTCCTGCGGGCGCGCCTGCCGCAGCACCAGCCCGCCGACCTCGACGCCCTGTGCACGTCAGGCGACGTCGTGTGGGTGGGCGCGGGCGCCATCGGCTCCACCGACGGGCGCATCCGGCTCGCGTTCCGAGACCAGGCCGGCCTCCTGCTGTCGCCGGTGTAGGGCTTCGAGCCCGACGCCCTGCACGCCGCGCTCCTCGAGCACCTCGACGCGCGTGGCGCGTCCTTCTGGGCCGACCTCACGAGGGCTGCCCAGCTGGCCGGTCAGCCCTTTGACGACCCCACCGTGCTGTCGGCCCTCTGGGACCTCGTGTGGGCGGGCCTCGTCACGAACGACTCGCTTGCTCCCGTGCGCGCCTTCGTCGGCACGGTCGGTCGTCGCTCGGCCTCACGCGGGTCGATGAGGGCCGGCGCCCGCGGCCGCCCTCGCCCTGGGCGGCTGGCTCGGATGGGTCCCCCGACGGGGGCCGGGCGCTGGTCCCTCGTGGCGCCGCTGCTGGAGCCAGTGCCCACGGCGACCGAGGCTGCCCATGCGCGCGCCCTCCAGCTGCTCGAGCGCTACGGCGTGCTCACGCGCGAGGCCGCCCTGGGCGAAGGCGCCGAGGGCGGCTTCGCTGGCGTCTACCCCGTGCTCAAAGCCCTCGAGGAGCGAGGCCAGGTGCGGCGGGGGTACTTCGTCGCCGGTCTCGGCGCCGCCCAGTTCGCGGTGCCCGGCGCCGTCGATCGGCTGCGAGGGGAGCGCACTGGTGCCGACGAGGCGCCGATCGTGCTCGCCGCGACCGACCCCGCGCAGCCCTTCGGCGCGGCCATCCCGTGGCCCGAGTCCGAGGGCCGTCCGGCTCGCGCGGCCGGTGCGCTCGTCGTGCTCGCCGGTGCGGAGGCGCTGGCCTACCTCGAGCGTGGCGCCCACAAGGTGCTGCGGTTCCCGGCGGCCGCCGACGATGACCGGTGGGCCGATGCGCTCGGTCACCTCGTGGACACGGGCCGCTTCCGGTCTCTGGAGATCCGGGCCGTCGACGGTGTCGCCGTCCACGAGGCCGCCCCGGAGATCCGCGACATGCTCCGGCGCGCCGGCTACCAGCAGGCCTACAAGGGCTGGTCCCGGCGTGGTCGGTGACGACGGCCGGTGTCGCCTCGCCCCATGACGGCGACGGCCACCAACGTCATCGCGACCAGCGCGTGATGGCCTTGGGCGGCTGCTCATCGGGAGGCTGCCTTCGGTGAGCCGGCCACCACCTCGTAGGTGGCCGCCGTCTGGATCGCGCTGTCGGGATCGGATACGTCGTCGAGCACCCGAAACGCGACGGTGAGCCGCTCCCGCTCGACGTCGACGGTCAGGTAGCCGTGACCGTTGAGCTGCTGCTGAACCTGGGGGGTCCGCTCGGTGATGTCGGCGGCGAAGAGTGGGGACGAGATCGGTGGCGCCATGAACTCCGGGGCGACGAGCGGGCTGCCGGCATCGAAGGGTCGCTGGTGCACGTCGATCACCATGCCAGCGTGGTAGTCGCCGGTGAGCACCACCGGGTTGTCCGCCTTGGCCAGCTCGTCGATCAGGCGGCCGCGCGCCGTCGGGAAGCCGTCCCAGGTGTCGAGGTAGTAGGCGGGGCCGTCCGCATCGTTGCCGCCGTCGATGCCGCCCAGCACCACCGGGTTGCCTACGAGGTCCCAGGTGGCGGTGCTGGAGGCGATGGCCTCGGCGAACCAATCTTCCTGGTCGGGGCCGAGGCGCGTCCGCTCAGCACTGCGCTCGGCACAATCGCCGAAGTCGCCCTCGGCGGTGTCGCTGCCCCGGCAGGGCGGCACGTCGCTGTACTGCCGCTCATCGAGGAGGTAGAGCCGGGCGAGGTCGCCCAGGTCGACGTGCTGGTAGACGACCAGCTCGGAACCCTGCGGAGGCCCGACCCGGACCGGCAAGTGCTCCCACCACGCCTGGTAGGCGACGGCCTTGCGGGTCTGCCCGGCCCCAGCCGACGCGTCGCCCGGAAGCTGGTCGCCCATGTAGTTGTTGGCCACCTCGTGGTCGTCCCACGTGAGCATGAACGGAAGACGGGCGTGGGCCGCGCTGAGGTCGGCGTCGAGCTTGTAGGACGCGTAGCGCAGCCGGTAGTCGGAGAGCGTCGTGACGTCGTTGGTGGGGAGAGTGCTGCGCTCACCCTCGCCGGTGCCGGCGAACTCGTAGATGTAGTCGCCGAGGTGGAGCACGAGGTCGACGTCCTCGTCCTGCAGGTGGCGGTAGGCGGCGTAGCTGCCAGTCTCGTACCACTGGCAGTTCACCACGGCCAGGCCGAAGCGGTCGGGGGAGCCGTCGGGCAGCGTGCGGGTGCGGCCAGCGGGGCTCGTGGCAGCGCCGACCCGGAAGCGGTAGTGGTACTCGGTCCCCGCCTGCAGGCCGGTCACGTCGACGTGCACCGAGTGCGCATAGGCGGGCTCGGCGGAGGCGGTCCCGTCGAACGCGATGTCGGTGAAGTCGGGGTCGGTGGCCACCTCCCAGCTCACCTCCACGGGTCGATCGGGCATGCCTCCGAGCCCGTCGAGGGCCAGGGGCTCCGGGGCCAGGCGGGTCCAGATGACGACGGCGTCGGTGAGCGGGTCGCCCGAGGCCACCCCGAGCGTGAACGGGTCGCCGTTCAGGTCCGGCGCCGCGCCGGTCGTCGTGGTCGGCTCGGCGCCCGAGTCGCCGCTACCGCACCCCGCCGCCCACCCGGCGGCGAGGACCGCGGAGCCGACCAGGAGCCGGCGTCGTGTGAGAGCGAGGGTGCCCGCGAGGTCGTCGTCCACAGGGCGAGCATCGCGCAGCGCCGTCACCCTCGCGTGCGCGGCCGCTTGGACGGGGGACAGAGGGAGTGCCGGGTAGGTTCCGACCGTGACCGAGCTGGCCATGACCGTCGATGAGCTCAACGAGTTCCTCGGCAACGCCTTCCCCGGTGCTCCACGCGCCTACCGCGTGGAGCACGCCGGCGACGACGGCGTGCGCATGCGGGTGCCCTACGACATCGCTCAGCTGCGGCCGGGCGGCACCCTGTCGGGGCCCACGATCATGGGGCTCGCCGACGCGGCCGCGTGGCTGGTCACCCTCTCCCGGATCGGCCCGGTGGCCCTTGCCGTCACCAGCCAGCTCACGATCAGCTTCCTGGCCAAGCCCGGTCAGGCCGACCTGCTGGCGCACGCCACCCTGCTGCGGCTGGGCATCCGGCAGTCGGTGAGCGAGGTGCGGCTGTGGAGCGAGGGCGGCGACCCCGCCGCGCCGGTCGCCCACGCCACCGTCACCTACGCCATCCCTGCAGCGGCGCCCTGATGCGCTGGACCGTCCACGGGGAGCGCTGGCTCTACGAGAGCGACTGGGTGGGCCTGTCGCTTGTCGACGTGGAGCTGCCGTCGGGCGCTCGCTTCGAGCACCACGTCGTGCGCATGTCCGCCCATGCTGCCGGGGTGGTGGTCGTCGACGCGGATCTCGGCGTCCTGCTCCTGTGGAGGCATCGGTTCATCACCGACTCGTGGGGCTGGGAGGTGCCGGCCGGGCGCATCGACCCAGGCGAGTCGCCCGTTGAGGCTGGCCGACGCGAGACCCTGGAGGAGACGGGCTGGGAGACGGGGCCCCTGCGGCTCCTCACGACCTACTTCGCTCACAACGGCACCTCCGACGTCACCTTCCACCTGCTGACGGCTGACGGCGCGACCTACGTCGGCGAGCCGACCGACCCCGACGAAGCCGAGCGGGTGGAGTGGCTCCCCTGGTCCCGCGTGCGGGAGGAGATCAGCGCCGGGAGGGTGACCGATGGCCTGTCGCTGACCGCGCTCCTCTGGGTGCTGGCCCTCGACGTCCCGTCCTGACGGCTGGGGCTCAGGCCACCAGCTCGGCCACCACCTCCGCGAACACCTCCGTGTGGAGGTCGACGTCGGCCTCGGTGGTGGTGGGCGCCATGAGCGCCATGTTGTGAAAGGGCGTGAGAAGGATCCCGCGGTTGGCCAGCGCCAGGTGCAGCAGCTCCTCCACCGCGCCGTCACCGGCGGCGGCCGACTCGGTGCCCGTGCGGGGGGCGGGGCGGGCGAAGCGATACTCGGCCCGTGCGCCCAGCTGCACCACGCTCCACGGGAGATCGTGGTGGTCGAGGGTCTCCCGCACGCCGTCGGTGAACCTCGTGGCAAGGGCGATCATGCGAACGAAGGCGTCGGCTGTGAGCACCTCTGCCAGAGTCGCGCGCGCGGCCGCCATCGACAGCGCGTTGCCGGCCAGGGTGCCCCCTACCCCGCCGACGTCCACGAGGTCGGCCCCCTCGACGTCGACACGCGAGGCCAGCTGTCGGGCCACGTCGGCCGAGAGCCCATAGGCCCCGATCGGAACACCGCCGGCGAACGACTTCCCCAGGGTCACGAGGTCGGGCCGAAGCCCCCACGCTTGCGTGCACCCGCCTGGTCCCGCCGACAGGGTGTGCGTCTCGTCGATGAGCAGCAGCGTGCCGGTGCGGTCGCAGATCTCGCGGAGGCCCTCCAGGAACCCGGGTTCGGGCAGCACGATGCCGATGTTGGTGAGGGCGGGCTCGGTGATGACGAGGGCCACGTCGCGAGGGGCCAGTGCTGCCTCCACCGACGCAAGGTCGTTCCACTCGAGGGCGCGGGTGGTGAGCGCGGGTGGCACAGCGGGGCCGACGTTGCCGGCGCGCGCCACGGTGCTGCCGTCGGGCGCCCGCACCACGAAGGTCTCGTCGACGGTTCCGTGGTAGCCGTAGGCGAACGACGCCACCAGCGAACGGCCCGTGACGAGACGGGCCAGGCGGAGGGCCCATCGGTTGGCGTCGGTGGCCGTGAGGGAGAAGGACCAGCGTGGGAGACCGAAGCGACGAGCGAGCTCGCCGGCCACCCAGGCGGCGTCCTCGGTGGGCAGCATCGCGGTGATGCCGCCGTGCTCTGCGATGCGCTGGTGCACCGCAGCCACGGTGGCCGGTGGCGAGTGGCCGGCCATGGCACCGGTGTCGCCGAGGGCGAAGTCCACGTAGGAGAAGCCATCGAGGTCGGTGACGCGGCTGCCGTGGGCACCGGCCAGGAACAGCGGGAACCCGCCCGCCCACTTGGCCATCCACGTCATTGGGACCCCGCCGAGCAGGTGGGCCGCCGCCTCTCCCGCGGCCGCTCGCGAGCGCGGACGGGCCGTCGCGAAGGTGGTGCGCTCCCGATCGAGCAGCTGGGCCAGTCGGCCCCGGTCCACCTCACCCATGGCCGGCGACCGTAGCCGGGGTCGACCGACGCACGATCAGCCGGCCAGCCAGATGCGGACGAGGTCGCGCAGGCGGTCGATGCCGACGTTCTTGTCGGCGCTCACCCACACCACATCGCCGGGCTCGAGGTCGCAGCCGGCGGCGAGGTCGCGCTTGCGCTTCTCCCGCGCCCTCGTCTTCACCTTGTCGTGCTTGGTGGCGATCACCTGGTGCGGGATGCCCTCCTCCCGCAGCCACGCCAGCATCGAGACGTCGAGGGCGGTCGGCCCCACCTCACCGTCGACCAGCACCATCACCATCTGCAGCTCGTCTCGCCCCAGCAGGTAGCGCTCGATCATCGATGCCATCGAGGCGCGCTGCGCCTTCGACACCTTGGCGTAGCCGTAGCCCGGGCAGTCGACCATCGTGGTGCCGTCCGGCAGCTCGTAGCAGTTGAGGAGCTGCGTGCGCCCCGGCGTCTTGGAGGTGTTGGCCAGCCCGTTGCGCTTGGCCAGCGCGTTGATCAGGGACGACTTGCCGACGTTCGAGCGCCCCACCACGGCCACCTCAGCCGCGGTCTCGGGCAGGCGGTCAAGTCGGTCGGCCGAGGTGACGAAGTGCAGCTCCAGGGGCGACGACACCGGAGCACCTTGTCACGCGCCGCGCCAGCGATCGAGCTGCCGGCGCTCGCGCTTGGTTGGCCGCCCGGTCCCCGGATCCCGGTCGGCCACCCGCGTTCGGTCGACCTTGGGCGGCGGCGGTGTGTGGTCGATGAAGCAGCCGGCGGCTGCGGGAGCCCCCACCCGCTTGTCGATCACCTGGCGTACTTCGACGACGCGGTCGGTGCCGTGCACGCGCACTTCGACACGATCGCCGATCGTCACCGTGGAGGCCGGCTTGGCGCCTGTGCCGTTCACCTTCACGTGGCCCCCCCGGCAGGCGTCGGTGGCCTCCGAGCGGGTCTTGAACAGGCGGATGGCCCACACCCACCTGTCGACGCGTGTGGAGTCAGTCATGCCACCAGCGCCCGAGCGAGCGGGGTCGGGAAGCGCGGGACCACCCGGACCTCGCCCAGGACGCGCTCGAGGTCGGCTGCCGCGATCGCGACCTGTGCCTCCCGTTCCTGCCCGATGTCCTCCAACAGGCGCACGGCCACCTCCCCGGTCCTGCGTTGGGCCCACCCACCGACGATCCGTCCGTCGGCCCACACCGTCGGCCCGGCGTTGCCGTTGCCGTCGAAGAGCTGCGCCTTGTGGTCGCCGAGGTACCAGGCGCGCTGCTGCCACCCCATCGTCGTGGGGTCGAGGCCGGGCAACAGAGCCACCCACGGCTCCGGAGGAGGTGGCGGCTCAGTGTCGTCGGCCAGCACCAGCCCCTCGGTGCCGTCGAGGTCCACCCCCTCCATGTGGAGCTCCGCCAGGGCCGCCCGCGTGGAACCGAGGGTCCACCCGGTCCACCACTTCAGGTCGGCCACGGTCGCTGGGCCAAACCGCTCCAGCCAGCGGCGGGCCAGCTCGGCGCGGGCCTCGGCGGCAGGCATCGCCGCCAGGGGCCCACCCACCCAGTCGTCCATCGTCACCCACCGGTGCAGGCTGCTGGTCCAGGCACCCTTCGGCCGCCCTCGCACCAGCCGTCCCTCTGCCGCCAGGAGGAACACGACTCTGGACCCCACGCCGATGGTGCCGGCGTAGCGCGTGCCCTCGTTGACGGGGATCTGGCGGGCCAGCTCGGGCACCCGCTTCGAGAGCTCGGCTACCGTCGCCTCCCCCAGCTCGGCCACCGCGGCCAGGGCCGCCATCTCGACTCGTCGCAGCCACCGCGAGCGGTCCTTGGGGAGGCCCGCTACCCCATCGAGCATCGTGAGGAAGCGCTTCCGCTCTGCGGTGGCGACCGCGTGGCCGCTGGCGCTCTGCACGAGGCCGGCGTCAGCGGTGGCCACCGTGAACAGCGTGCGTCGCATCGCGAGCATCCGCACGAGCGTGCGGTCGTCGTACAGCGCCCGCTCGACAGCCGTGGGGTTGGGCGAGCGCATGCGGGCGAGAGCCGAGAGCACGACCGTGGCCGGGTCGGTGGCGTGCAGCACCACCACCGAGCGGGCGATGGCCGCGATGTCGTCGTCCACCCGGGCGCTCGGCACCAGTCGGTGACGAACCGCCAGCCGGGCCCGCCGCTCGTCGGTGGTGATGGCCCTCACGTCGGTCAGGCGAGCATGAGCGCCACCACCGGGATCATGGGAGCGCCCTCGAGGGGGCCGCCGAACACGCCGTGATAGGCGAGAAGCTCCGCGATGATCCGCTGGTTGAGGTCGTTCATGTCAGGAGAAGGGGTGTCGCTCACAGGTCGTGACGGTATCGCTCGCTGATCGCCTAGCCTTCCCGTGGATGCGAACCGGCGGCAGGCGATGGGGGCAACCGGGTGTGGGGTGAGCGGCGCGTCTCGGTGGTGCTGATGACCTACGCGGAGCGCGACTCCATCCGCTCGGTGATCGAGGGCTTCTACGCCACGGGTGTGGTCGACGAGGTGCTGGTCGTCAACAACAACGCGCAGGACGGCACGGTGGAGGAGGTCGAGCACACGAAGGCACGGATGGTCTTCGAGCCTCATCAGGGCTACGGCCACGCATGCCGCCGGGGACTGGTTGACGCAGAGGGCGACCTGATCGTGCTCGCCGAGCCGGATGGGACCTTTCTGCCGAGCGACATCCTCAAGCTGCTCGTCTTCAGTGAGGAGTGCGACGCGGTCTTCGGAACCCGCACCACCCGGGAGCTGATCTGGCACGGCGCCAACATGGACTGGTTTCTCCGCTGGGGCAACTGGGGAGTGGCGAAGCTGATCGAGGCCATGTTCAACACGAGCCACCTCAGCGACGTCGGATGCACCTACCGCCTCTTCACGCGAGAGCTGGCGGGCATGATCGCCGAACGCATGCGGGTCGGCGGCAACCATGCCGGTCCTGAGATGATGCTGTTGGCGATCACGTCCGGTGCCCGCTTCGTCGAGATCCCGGTCAACTACCTGCCGCGGGTCGGCACCTCGTCGGCGACCGGCAGCCTGCGAACGGCGATCGGCATCGGGCTGCGGATGATCGGCCTGATCCTCGACTTCCGGCGGCGTAGTCCCCGCGCGATGCCGCGCCCGGCCAGGCTTGGCAGCGATCCAAGCATCGGAGGTGGCGATGAGTGAGGAGAACTTCGACCGGATTGCGCACGAGTACGACGAGGCGCTGCCCGCCCACGTGGTCGAGCACTACCTCGCCAAGCGCGTCCGGTACATCGCCGAGCACTGCCCACCACCGGGCCGCGCCCTCGATGTCGGTTGCGGCACCGGCGTGCTCGCCGGCCGCCTGTCACGCTCCGGGTTCACCGTGACCGGGCTCGACCCCTCCCAGGGGATGCTCGACGTGATGACGGAATCGGAGCCCGAGGTCGAGGGTGTTCGCGGGGAAGGGACTGAGCTGCCCTTCGAAGACGAGAGCTTCGATCTGGCCACGGTGGTCGCCGCGCTGCACCACGTCGCCGATCCCGACGCCGTGCGGGCCACGCTCATCGAGATGGTGCGGGTGACCCGGCCCGGCGGGCGGATCGTGGTCTGGGACCACAACCCACGCAACCCCTACTGGCGGAACCTGATGGCCCGGGTTCCCCAGGACGATGGCAGCGAGCGACTCATCCCAGAGGCCGAGATCGTGGGTGCCCTGCGCCACGGCGGGGCCCAGATCCTCAGCTCGAGCCAGCTCGGGCTGGTGCCCGACTTCGTGCCGCTGGCACTGCTCGGGGTGGCACGCGCCGGTGAGCGACTTGTGGAGCGCGTGCCGGGCCTGCGGCGACTCTGTGCCCACAACGTGGTGCTGGCTCGCCGCTGATGCCGGTGTTCGGGTCGGGTTCAGCTCGTCGGGCTGCGCTCGTAGACGAGGGCTTGCAGGTCGAAGATGCCTGGGGCCAGCTCGGTGTGGGTGAGCACGTA
>DAIQBC010000050.1:10637-11945 GCA_036781345.1 Acidimicrobiales bacterium
CGGCGCCGTCGACGATCACGCCCCCGGGGAGCGTGTCGGCGTAGTGGGCCAGCTGGCTGTAGTGGGGGCGTTGGAAGTGGGTGCCCCCGATCTTGGTGGCGCTCACGGCGAAGGCCGTGATTGCGAGCGCGGCGGCGGTGAGGCGCAGCGCAGGTTTGCCGACAGAGACCAGCGCGGCCACGGTCAGGGCCAGGTAGGGCCAGGAGGCGGCCAGGCTGCGGGTGCTGAAGACGTTGGCGCCCACGGCGCTCTGCAGGGCGGTGCCGACCGGTGTGGCGAGGGCGAGCAGCACGACGAGCCCGATCCGGCCTCCATGGGCAGCGGACCATGGCCCGAGCTTCGAGCGTGTCGTGAGGATCCCGTAGGCGCCCACTGCGAGGCTGGCCGTCAGCAACAGCAGCGCGGGGACCCCCGGCAGAACCCCCAGCGCAGTCCGCGGGATCACGGCGGGGAAGCCGAGGGCCCAGTGGCCCAGGGTCAGCCGCGCCGACTTGAGGTCGAACGGAGAAAGGGCGCTGAGGATGTCGGTGGTGGGGGAGTCGAGGTCTCCTTTGAGGCTTGGTAGCCAGGGGAGGTAGAGCACCACGGCTACGGAGGTCGCGAGCAGCAGCGACCGGCGCGCCCGGGGATGGACCCAGAAGGCCCAGCCGAGCTGGGCGGCCAGCACGAACACCGCCGTGTAGTGGGTGTAGGCGGCCAGGCAGACGCAGGCCGCGTAGGCGGCCCACCAGCGGCGTCGGCCACCGTCGAGCGCGTGGAGCAGGGCCAGGGTCGACAGCAGGACGAGAGCCATGAGGACGCCGTAGCCGCGTGCCTCGGCCGAGTAGAAGATCATGAACGGGCTCAGCGTCGTCAACGCCGCCGCCAACAGCGCCGCACCGCGGCCGACGGTGCGGGCGCCCACCGCGTAGACCAGCGGGATCGAGCCGATCCCGGCCACGAGGGCAGGGAGACGGACCAGCTCCGGGCTGAGCCCGATCCGGGTCGTCAGCCAGGAGAGCACGAAGCTCAACGGTGGCGTGATCTCGGCTGTGGTCGACACGGTGCGAACGACGCCCGACAGCCCGCGGGTGGAGACGATCCAATAGGTCGAGAGCTCGTCGGCGAACAGGTCCTGCCCGGCGACCATCAGCCGCAGGATCCCGCCCACCACCACCAACACGATCACCAACGGCACCCCGGCGGCGTGGTCTACGAGGCGCTTCACGTCCCGATCGACACTGACGCCCACCCGTCCTCCTGCCGGCGCTGCCACGAGGGCCCGAAGGTAGCAGCCGCCCGTGGCCGGACAGGCCGCCACGAACAGCA
>DAIQBC010000051.1:0-11853 GCA_036781345.1 Acidimicrobiales bacterium
GCGTGGCCAACGTCACCCGGCTGGCCCAGATGCTGCGCCACTTCGGCCTCGGCGAGAGCGCCGTGCACCGCGACGAGCTCATGGACATCTACACCCGCTACCAGGTCGCCAAGTTCACCAACCAGCGTGCCCTGGACAAGATCAAGGCGGGCCAGCTGCCCGGACCCGAGATGTCGATCGCCAAGA
This sequence comes from Acidimicrobiales bacterium, assembly GCA_036781345.1. Classification (GTDB taxonomy): domain Bacteria; phylum Actinomycetota; class Acidimicrobiia; order Acidimicrobiales; family VFJN01; genus VFJN01. The sequence goes on from DAIQBC010000051.1 coordinate 187, forward strand.
TGGCCCTCACCGACAACCTCAACCGCACCGGCGCCTTCGTGGCCAAGGTGCTCGGCCCGCGCCTCCAAGCCAACACCGGCGAGTGGGGCACCTTCGCCTGGTCGCAGTTCATCTGCGGCACGCCGGGCATGCGCATCGCCGGCGGCTCGGACGAGGTGCTGCGCAACATCGTGGGCGAGCGGGTGCTCGGCCTCCCCAAGGACGCGGGGATCGACTCCACCACGGCCTTCAAGGACCTCCTCAAGAACTAGAGGAGCTCCGCCTCGATCCGGCCGATGGCCTCCCCCACCACGTCGGGGGCCGGCCCCGACGACTCCAGGCTCGGTCCCAGACCCGTGCGGCGACGCAGCGCGAGCCGGTCGTTGGTCGTGCGTGTGCCGGCGAGCGCCACGCCGAAGACGAACAGCGCGAAGACCGAGGTGATCGCCGCCACCGCCCAGCCGCCCAGGAGGTAGCCGATCCCGATCAGGAGCGCAGCGCTGAAAGCGCCCACGGCGGGGAGGGCGCTGGTGGGCTTGGTGCCCACCACCATGGCGGCGGGCCGGTCGGCCGCTGCCAGCCGACCCCGCACCTTGCCCTCGAAGGTGGCCCGGGACAGCGGGAGGAGGGCGGCGGGGACGGCATCAGCGTCACCGCGCTCGACGGCGGCCGCCAGCCTGCCGAGGTCGCCGACCACCGCGGGCCACGCGGCCGAGGCGAGCCGCGCGCCTCGCAGGTCCTCCAGGGTGTGCTGCACCTCGAGCACGAGGCTGCGAGGCAGGTCGGTCACGAGAAGAGCGTCTGCTGGTTGCGCCGGGCGGGATCGATGGGCGGCGGCGGCACCAGCCTGGGGAGGCCGCGCCAGGACAGGTGGTCCATGAACACCCAGCTGCGGCGGTGGATGGCCGAGGGCCCCATGCCCTGAAGCGCCACCTTGTGCTTCGGGCACGGATAGCCCTTGTTGAGCTCGAAGCTCCAGTAGGGGTGGTGCTCGGCCTCGGCGCGCATGATCCGGTCGCGAGTGACCTTGGCGAGGATCGACGCAGCGGCGATGGACAAGCAGCGGGCATCGCCCTTCACGAGCAGCTCGCTCGTGCCGTCGCCCACGAAGTCCCAGTTGCCATCCAGCAGCACCCGGTCGGCCGGCAGCCCGAGGCCGTCGAGGGCGCGGCGTGCGGCCAGCCGCTGCGCCTCAGACATGCCGAGCTCGTCGCACTCCTCCTCGCTGGCATGACCGACCGACCATGCCACGCACCAGTCGGCCACCCGGTCGAACATCGCTTCGCGCTCGGCTTCGGTGAGCATCTTCGAGTCGCGGATCTTGTTCACCCGCCGGTCCTTCGGGACCACCGCCGCGCCGAGCGTGAGCGGCCCGGCCCAGGCGCCCCGGCCGACCTCGTCGATCCCCACCACGACGTCGCGCCCCTCGGCCCAGAGTCGGCGCTCCACGTCGAGCGACGGGGCCGACGCCTTCAGCGCCTTCCGCAACGTGGGCACGCTCCGGGCGGGTGACCTCGTGGCGGTCCCGGACGGCGGCATCGACCTGACACTACCGACCTACGATCAGCCGATGGCCGACACGGATGCGCCGGGGGGGACGAGCTCGATCGGGCCGTCGCTCACCCCGGGCACCCACGTGGACGTGCAGTCCGGCCTGGACGGCGCCTGGCAGCCAGGCTTCGTGGTCGCCGAGGTCACGGCAACCGGCTACCGGCTGCGGCGGGAGATGGACGGCGCCGTGCTCCCCGACCTCCCCCACGAACGGGTCCGCCGTCGCCGCAAGCGCTCCACCTGGTGGGTCTGACCATGGACACCGAGGCGCTGATCGCGGCCGGGCTCTACGACCCGGGCGCCCCCGACGCCGACAACCGGCTGCCGCTGCTCGGCTACCTGATGGAACACGGAGCCACGGTCGACGAGATGGTCGAGGCAGTCGCCGAGAGCCGCCTCGCCAGCCTCGAGTCAGATCGGCGCCTGCGGGCGGGCGACTCCTCGGCCGAAGCCCTGGCCCAGCGCACGGGGACCCCGCTGGTCGAGGTCCTCGACGCCTACCGGCTGCTCGGCATCCCGCTGTCGGACCCCAGGGAGCCCGCCCTGTTCGCCAAGGAAGACCGGCTCTTCGAGATCCTCGCCCTCGCCCGCGCCACCCTGCCGGAGGTGATGGTCGACGAGATCCTGCTCTCGATCGGCGCCGCTCTGGCGAGGGTCGCGGAGTCGGCCGTGTCGGCGTTCGTGGGCAGCGTGGAAGACCTCCTCGAGGAGGGCAGCCCGCGAGACCGGGCGGAGGCGACCGCCGCGGCGACCGATCTCGGCATCGAGCTGGGCGACCTGCTCTCCCCCTTGCTCCACCACCACCTGTGGGGGGCCACGCAGCGCCAGCGGGAGGCGATGCGAACTAGCGCCGACCGGCGTGAGTCACAGGTCACCCTCGGGTTCGTCGACCTCGTCGGCTTCACGGCTACGACCGCCCAGATGAGCTCAGGCGAGCTGCTCGAGTTCATGCAGGGGTTCCACCGGCGCGCCTTCGATATCGTCACCGGGGCCGGTGGGCGGGTGGTGAAGCACATCGGCGACGAGATCATGTTCGCCGGTGCCGACGCCACCACCGGCTGCCGGGTGGCGCTCGACCTCGTCGACGGCTTCCGGGACGCCGGTTCCCTGCCCCGGGGTGGCGTGGCCCACGGCATCGTGGTCGCCCGCCATGGCGACTACTACGGGCCGGTGGTGAACCTGGCCGCCCGGTTGGCCGACGTCGCGGTACCCGGTGAGGTCCTGGGCGACGCCGGTCTGGCCGACGCGGCGGCCCCCGACTCGTACCGGTTCGAGCCAGCGGGGCTGCGACAGCTCAAGGGCTTCAGCGACCCGGTGCGAGTCGTGTCCGTCGGCCGGCTGGGCTGACCACTCAGCTCAGGTGCGGGGCGGCTCGGCCCGCGATGAGCGGGAGGTCGAGGTAGGTCTTGATGCCGGGCTCGGCCGCGCAGACGTAGGGGATGGCGCTCACGCAGTGCGTCGCAGTGGCGACGATGCCGGGGTTGCGGATGAGCCCCGCCTCGATCGAGGCCGGGTGCCAGCCATGGAAGGTGAGGAGGCTGGACGGGTCGCCGGTGACCTCCACCTCGAAGCGCTCCCCGCTCGGCCCGAACGTCCACGCGGGATCGAGGTCGCGCTCCCCCATGAACCAGTTGGTGCGCACCGTGATCACCGGCTCGCCGTCGACGGTGGCCTCCCAGGTGAACCGCTGCGCGGCCACGAGACCGGGATCGATCACGCCGATGGGCGAGTCGATCGGCGCCGTGGCCACCGCGGTGTCGTGGCGGGTGCCGATGCGCTCGTCGATGCGAAAGCCGAGCTCGGCGGCGATCATGTCGATCGACTGGCGGAACCCGGCGCCCATGAACTCCACCATCGGGCTCTGCGCCGCCTCCTCCGGCGAGGCGCCGAAGAGCATGATGTGGCGGACCACGTCGGGGGCGCCGTAGGTGCGGATGTCGGAGAACTCCTCGGCCCGCACATGGGTGATGCGCTGCGACAGCGCGGAGACCATGAGCGGGAACCGCTCGGTGATCCCCCCGGGGTGGATGCCCGTGCCGTGCAGCGTCGACCCACCCGTCTCGCAGGCCTTGACCAGCGCGCCCACGTCGGTGCGCCAGGGATGCACCCAGCCCAGCGGTGTCACGACGTCCGAGCCCGACGCCAGCATCCGGGCCACCAGTGCCTCCTCGGGGAGCAGCGGCGCGTAGACGATGCAATCGGCCCCCAGGCCCAGCAGCGCCTCGACGTCGTCGGTGGCGACCACGCCCAGCGGATCGATGCCGGCCAGGGTCCCTGCGTCGGTGCCCACCTTGTCGGCCGAGTGGACCCACACCCCCACCAGCTCGAGCTCGGGATGGGCGACGATCCCCTCGATGGCCGCCCGGCCCACGCCGCCGGTGGCCCACTGGATGACCCGCAGGGCCAACGGGCTACGCCTTCAGACCGGCGATGAAGTCGTCGATCTCGATGATCGGGAGCGTCGTGGTCTTGAGCGTGCCGCGGCTGGCGAGGCTGGTGGCCACCTTGGCCATCGTGATGTCGTCGGGGGCTTCGAGGATGTTGATGAAGTCCCACTGCCCGAGCATGGCGAACTGCTCCAGCACCGTGACCCCCATCGCCTCCACCTCGGCCGACACCTCTCGCAAGCGTTCGGGGTTCTCACGAAGGCGGGCCGACCCGTCGGGGCCGAGGGTGGACAGCATCACGTACTTGGGCATGTGACGAACCTAACGCGGCGTCAGGTCGCGAGGGCGTGGCTGGGCCTGTCGGCGAGCAACGACACGACGATCCGCTCGTAGGCGACCTGGCACGGAGACCCCACGAGCACGTGGGCGACGGGAGGCGTGTCCGCCGGGAGCTCGGCCACGAGCGATGCGGTGGTGGCCTCCCGGTGGTCGGGCTCCTCGACGTGCATGCACACCGTCCAGCCGTCGGCGCCGCCCTCGTGGGAGCGGAGGTGGGCCTTCAGCGCCGCTACCGTGACGGGGCGCTGGGCCAGCACCCGGCACGACGCGTCCAGCCTCGGCTGCACGAGCGTGGCCACGGGCTGGCGCGGGTGGGCGTGGGCGGCGGTGAAGCTCGGGATGGTGGTGCGGTTGGAGATGGCTCTGGTCTCCGTCACCTCCTCCACCGCCATCTCGGGGCCGGAGGTCTCGATGACGTAGGCGGAGTGCGGGTCGGCGAGGAGGAACGACGACCAGTAGGGATGGCGAGCGCCGGCCTGGCCGGAGCCGCCCTGGCCGATGGCGGCCAACAGGCGCTCCACCAGCGCCACCCCGTCGATGGCGGTGGGACAGCGTTCGAGGACGAGGCGCACGAGGTCCATCCCGGTGAGGGCGTCGGGGAACGGTCGCGGGTCGAGCGTGGTGTAGATGGAGGCGTTGCCGGCGGCCAGTCCCGCCTCGTTCACGCCCTGCTCCAGCCCCCACCCCCAGGTCGGGCGCGACCCGAGCACCCCGAGGGTCGACCCGCCGTGCGCCGCCACGTCGACATGGGTGACTCGGACCGTTCCGCGGTCGGCCCGAGGTGCCAGCCACTCGAAGCGCTGTGGCTCGTCGGGGGGTCGGTCGCTGTTCTTGGCGAACAGCGCCGAACCGCCCGTGGCCGATGGCAGGGCGGACAGGAGGTCGCACACCCGACCAGTCTCCTACGCTCACGGGTCATGGCCGACGCGATCCGACTCCACCGCATCAAACCAGGCGCACGCGTGGACCTCTCGAAGATCGACCCCGGCGATGCGTCCGCCGCTCCCGGCGACAAGCAGACCACCCTGCTCACCGGGTTCCCGTTGGCCGAGCGGCTCGCCGCGCTCCAGGATGTGCTCTGGGCCGGCGGCCGCGAGCGCGTGCTGGTGGTGCTCCAGGGCATGGACACCTCGGGCAAGGGCGGCACCGTGAAGCGTGTGTTCGGCGCGGTGAACCCGGCCGGCCTGCGGGTGACCTCGTTCAAGGCGCCCACGAGCACCGAGCTGGCGCGCGACTACCTATGGCGCGTCCACACCGAGGTGCCCGCCAAGGGCGAGATCGGGGTGTTCGACCGCAGCCACTACGAAGACGTCCTCGCCGTACGGGTCCACGAGCTGGCACCCAAGGCCCGCTGGAGCAAGCGCTACGACCACATCAACGCCTTCGAGCAGCTCCTGGTCGATGAGGGCACCACGGTGGTCAAGATCCTCCTGCACATCTCGAAGGACGAGCAGCGCAAGCGCCTCCAGTCGCGCCTCGACGACCCGCGCAAGCACTGGAAGTTCCGTCTCAGCGACCTCGACGCGCGGGCCGAGTGGACCGCCTACCAGGCCGCCTTCGAGGACATGCTGGAGCGCACGAGCACCGAGCACGCGCCGTGGTACGTCGTCCCCGCCGACAAGAAGTGGTATCGGGACTGGGCGGTGGCCACGATCATGGTGGCCACGCTCGAGGCCATGGAGCTCACCTGGCCCGACTCCCCTGACGACATCGCGGGCGTCGTCATCGAGTAGCCACGCAAGTCCGCGACCGATCAGCCGTTGGTCGCCGGCCGCGGCGGTGAGCGCCGCACGCCGGTCGTGGGCCTCGCCAACGAGCTGCTGGCTTCAAGGCTGTGGTGGACCGTCGCGATCAACCAGAGCACCAGCATCGACACCATCACGACCGCGAGGCTCGCCTCGCTGGCGGTGAGGAGCATCTGGACGCCCGCGACGGCGGCCACCAGCCCGATGAGCGTCGTCACGGCGAGGTAGCCCTTGTTGCCGTGAAGGAGCTTGGTGAAGGTGGGCACGACTGCGCTCGCGGACGCCGCGAACCCGAGTCCGAGGATGACGATCCCGGTTGCCCTGGTGCCGCGCATCCCCGGCGGCGCGGAGTCAGCGGCCCACAACAGGTACAGAAGGCCGGCGGCGGCCACCAGACCGGTGGCGATGAGGTCTCTCCTCGGCATGCGCATGGCCTCCCTCCTTTGCACCCGCTCTCGTACCAGCGAACGTCGCGGGTGGGAGGCGGGATGTGAACAGCGTGCGCCCCGGCGGTCAGGCCTGCACAGGGTCGGCGGTAGCCGGGGCAGGGGACCTTCTCCTCTACTCCTGGCCGCCGGCGGGGTGCATGCTCCTCATGGGCGGATAGTGGTGTGGTCGCCAGACCACCGGAGGTGGAGCGATGTCTGAGATCTCGAGCGAGCAACGGGTCGAACCGGTCTTGACGGACTATGAGTTGGCGCGCCAGCGGGTGGAGAAGCGGCGCAAGCTGCGCAGCGACGTTGCTGCGTACGTGGTGATCAACGTCTTCCTGGTCATCACGTGGGCCGTCACCGGGTTCGGGTACTTCTGGCCGGGCTGGGTCCTCGGTGGGTGGGGCGTGCTGTTGGCGCTCACCGCGTGGGATACGTGGTACCGCCGCCCGGTGACCGACACGGACATCGAGGCCGAGCTGCACCGTCGTCGCTGATCGCCGTGTGATCGTTGGCCCAACGGGGGCGTGCGTGAGCGCAGCATGGAGGTCGTCAACACATGTCGTTTGCCGGGCTCATCCTGCACAACGTCTGGGTGAAGCGGGTGCGGTCCACCCTGACCGCGCTGGCCGTCGCGGTGGCGGTGGTGACCGTGCTCACGCTCGGCATCGTGACCGACAGCATCCGCACCACGGCAGCAGGCATCCTCCAGGTCGGCGCGGCTGACTTCACGGTTTCGCAGCAGGGGGTGAACGACATCCTCGAGAGCGCCCTCACCGAGGACCAGTTGGCGCGGATCAAGACCGTGCCGGGGGTCGGGACCGCCGTCGGGGTCCTGCTCAACACCGACAAGCTCGACGCCGAGCACCCGCTGGTCGTGGAGATCGGCATCAAGCCCGAGGATCTGCGCCCGTTCGGCGTGCGGATCGCGGCCGGACGGGCCTTCGGCCCGCTCGCCCCTGACGAGGTGATGGTGGGCATCCGTCTCGCGCAGGACCTCGACCTCCAGCCGGGTGGCGTGCTCGACGTCGCGGGCGGCCAGAAGCAGGTGGTGGGGATCTTCAACACCGGCAACGTCTTCGGCGACAGCGCGGTGATGCTGCCGCTCACGCCGTTCCAGGCGTTCGAGCGTCAACCGGGCGGGCTCACGCTGATGTTCGTCAAGGTCACACCAGGAACATCGGTCATGACGGTGCGGCAGCGGGTCGAGGACTCCAGCCCACTCCTCGTCGGCATCAGCAACCTCCTCGAGTTCGGCCGCGCTGATCGCAGCTACCAGCTGATCAACGGGGCCGACCGGGCCGCAACGATCGTCGCCGTCGGGGTGGGAGCCATCATCGTGATGAACGCGATGCTGCTGTCGCTCGTCGAGCGCTACCGGGAGTTCGGCGTGCTGCGCGCCGTCGGCTGGTCCCGCAAGCGCCTCGTCGCCCTCGTGTTCGGCGAGACGTTCATCATCGCATTGGGTGGAGCGGTCATCGGTGTCGGCATGGCGTTCGTCGTCGTGCGAGTTCTCGCCCAACTGCCCGCCCTGGCCGGCGTCCTGATGCCGACCTACGAGGCCTGGATCTTCGGCCGGGCACTGGCCACGGCGGTCGCCGTCACGGCGATGGGTGCCCTGTACCCGTCGCTCCGAGCGGCACGTCTCTCCCCGCAGGAGGCGATGCGCCGTGAGTGACCACGCGAGTCCGGCGATCGAGGCCATCGACGTCCGCAAGACCTTCGACCGCGGCTCCGTCACCGCCCTGGACGGCGTGACCCTGACCGTGGCGCCGGGCGAGTACGTCGCGCTCACCGGCCCGTCGGGGTGTGGCAAGTCCACGCTGATGCACCTCCTCGCCGCGCTCGACCAACCGGACTCGGGCACGCTGCTCGTCGCCGGTCAGGACGTCACGCACCTCGATCAACCCAACCGGTTCCGACGCGAGCAGGTCGGTCTGGTCTTCCAGATGCACAACCTGCTGCCGCACCTCGACGTGCGCGGCAACATCGGGGTGGCGATGATCGGCTCAGCCCTGAGCCGACGCGAGCAGCAGGCGCGGATCGACGAGGTGCTGCAGCTGGTGGGCCTCACCGGTCTCGGACATCGGCGGCCCCCGGCGCTCTCCGGTGGCGAGCGCCAGCGCGTCGCCCTGGCCAGGGCCGTCGCCAACCACCCGGCGCTGCTCCTGGCCGACGAGCCGACCGGCAACCTGGATGCGAGCGCCCGCCAGCTCGTGCTGGACCTCTTGGAGGGCTTGCGGTCGCGGGAGGGCGTGACGATCCTCGTCGTCACGCACGACGTCACCGTGGCGGAGGCAGCCGACCGAACGATCTTCCTGCGAGACGGGCGCGTGGTGGAGGGCTGAGGCGGTGGTCAACGGATCTCCCCGTGCCGCACCACGTCGACCCGCCCGGTCATGAAGAGGCGGGCCACGAGCATCAGCACGAGCCCGTAGAGCACGGTGAGCACCAGCGGGCCGGCGATCCTGCCCTGGGCGTCCAGGCTGGCGGAGATGAGCTCGGCGGCGCCGTAGAACGGCAGGGCCTTGGCCACCGGCGAGCCTGGCTCGACGGCCAGCTGCATGCCGATCACGCCGATCAGCACCAGGGTGCCCTCGAGCTCTCTCGGCACCGCGGCACCGACGGCCAGGCCGAACGGGATCGACTGCAGCGCGACGGCCGCGACACCGACGAAGGTCAACCAGGGTCGGCCCGGACTCGACGCGGTCACCATCAACGTGCTGAAGGCGGCGGAGACGACCAAGCCCGCCGGGCCCAGGAACAGGAGCCGCCCGAGCAACAGGTCGAGGGGCCGATAGCCGCCGAGCACCAGGCGTTGGTCGACCTCGGTCGATGACAGCACCGAGAAGAGGGTTGCACCGGACACCGAGAACGCCATGCCCACGCCGCCGGCGACGATCGCGCTGTCACCAGCGCCCCTCGACGCCAGGTAGAAGCTGAGCGGCAAGGCCACCAGCAGGAAGAGCGCGACGTGTCGCCGCATCAGGTCGCGACCGTGCATCTCCGCCATGATCAGCGCGCGGCGCATCCCTGACATCAGCCGGCTCCCGTGTACCGGGATCGATGCACGGGCAGCTCCACGACCCGGTCGACCCGGTCGAGCTCGGCGAGCATGTGGGTGACCACCACAACCGCCTTGCCGGAGTGGCGCCACGTGGTGCAGTGATCCCAGAAGTCGACGTAGGTGCCTCGATCGAACCCCTGGTAGGGCTCGTCCAGCAGCAGCACGGCTGGGTCGGTGAGCAGCGCCAGCGCGAGGTTGAGCTTCTGGCGGGTCCCTCCGGACAGATCGCGGGTGACCGAGCGCTCGCGCAAGGGGTAGCCGAACTCCTCGAGGAGGGCATGGCCCCGGTGGAGTGATGCGGAGCGACCCATCCCGACGCCGCGTCCGAACATGACGAGGTGGTCGTCCGCGGTGAGCAGCTCGAAGAGGCCGGGGACCTGGGGGCAGTACCCGATCGCCCCGCCCACGGTCACCTCGCCTGCGTCGGCCTTGACCAATCCGGCGCAGATCCGCATGAGGGTGCTCTTGCCCGCGCCGTTCTCGCCGGTGAGTGCGACGACCTCACCGCCGTGCACCGTGAGGTCGACGCCGTCGAGGATCGTCGTCCGGCCGTAGCGCTTGGCGACCTGTGACACGACGAGCTGCGGCATCGCCCCCATGGTGCCCCAGGGCCGGGCACATCGCGAGCGTGGTCATCGAGCAATCAGCTCGTCCTCGACGATCGCGTCCTGCACCTTCGGCTCCGGCACGGCCGTGCGGCGCAGCGAGGCGACCACGCCTCGACGTTCCGGTAAGCACAGCGCGGGTCGCTCACGACGAGTAGCCACGTTCATCATGCGGCGCACGATGACCGGCTTCCACCTGGACGACGACGGGGACTGGGTGGCCGAGCTGTCGTGCCTGCACCGCCAGCACGTGCGGCACCGTCCCCCGTTCTGGGAGGCGGCGTGGATCGAGGGTGCGGCCGAGCGGCTGGCGCGCATCGGCGAGCCGCTCGACTGCCCCCTCTGTGATCGAGCCCAGCTCCCGGAAGGGCTGCACCGCGTGCGGACGACCGCCACCTGGGATGCCGAGACGGTGCCGGCCGCCCTCCGGCGCGCTCACCGGATCGCCCCCGGCGCGTGGGGCCTCCTCGAGGTGGAGGCGGGCGAGGTGCGCTTCCGGGCCGGCACCGAGCCTCCGCTCGACATCCACGTCACCCCGTCTCACCCCCAACCCATCCCACCCGAGGTCGACCACCACGTCGAGCCGATCGGGGACGCCCGGTTCCACGTCACGTTCCTCACCCGGTGACGGAGCGTCTCAGAAGGCGTCGGCCAGCAGCGAGGCGAACACCTCCTCCCCGTCGGTGTCGACGCCCCGCCGGGCGAACCAGGTGCACATGGTGACGACATCGTGGTGGAGCAGGTCGAAGCCATGCGGGTTGTTGACGAGGTCGACGGCCTGCGGGAAGTCGATGAGCCAGAGCCGTCCCTCCCACCAGAGCACGTTGAACGGCGACAGGTCGGCGTGCACGAGCCCGCCGCGCGTGAGGGCGGACAGCTCCTCGAGGAGCTGCTCGTACGCACCGGCCAGCTCGGCGGCGCCGAGACGCGCGTTGACAAGCCGGGGCGCGGCGCCGCCCGCGTCGCCGATGAGCTGCATGAGCATGCCGTCGCCGGTGAACTCCACCGGGAAGGGCACGGTGACCCCCGCGTCGTGGGCCTGGCGCAGCGTGTCGAGCTCCTGCCCAGGCCAGCGCTCGGCCAGCAGGCGCTTGCCGTAGTCAGTCATGCGCTCGACGGCGCGCTGGTCGCGGCTGTACCGGAGCCGGCGGCCCTCGTGGTAGACGGCGTCGTTGGTGAAGGTGCGGCTTCGGGTGAAGCCGAGGCCCTCGATCTCGCCCTTGCCCACCTTCGTGGGCCGGTAGCGCTTGTGGGCCAGGAGGGCGGCGTGCTCGCCGTCGAGCGTGCGGCGCTCGACGATGAACACCTCGGCCTCCTTGCCGGTCTTCAGCAGCCCGAGGACCTCGTCGGTCGTGCTGCCATCGGTGAGCCACGCCGGGGCGGCGCGCTCGGGATCGTGCTCGGGCACGGTTCCTCCAGGGATGGGAGGCGGTCAGGGCTTCAAGGCCCGGACGGCTCGCAGGACGCGCCGACGCTCAGGTCAGCACGCGGAGCCGTCGGGGCGAACGACGGATGCAGTCATCGACGTCGACCTCCTCACGGCTCAGGACCCGGCTCGGCGCC
>DAIQBC010000052.1:0-11806 GCA_036781345.1 Acidimicrobiales bacterium
GGGTCGATGCAGTGGAGGAGGTACTTGCGGTTCAGGGTGTTGCGGGTGTTGACGCTCTCGGTGAGCCCCCAGAACACCTTGGTGGACACGACGTAGGTCTCCCGCGCCCAGCCGAGCTGCTGGATGGCCTGGCCCATGATCCGCTCCGACTCGCCGCCGGCGTAGGCCTCGGCGTTGTCGAAGAAGTTCACCCCGGCGTCGTGGGCGGCCTCGATGCAGTCCCGGGCCCGGCCCACGTCGAGCTGGGGCCCGAAGGACACCCAGGAACCGAAGGACAGCACGCTCACCTTGAGGCCGGATCGGCCGAGTCGACGATGCTCCATCGGCAGTGTCTACCTCGTACCCTCCGGGGTCATGGTCTCCGAGCTCTTCGACGCCGACTCCTGGGACGCCGTGCCGGGCTTCGAGCTCACCGACATCACCTACCACCGGGCCAGGGCCCACGGCACCGTGCGGGTGGCCTTCGACCGCCCCGAGGTGCGCAACGCCTTCCGGCCCTCCACCGTCGACGAGCTCTACCGGGTGCTCGACCACGCCCGCCAGAGCTCCGACGTCGGCTGCGTGCTGCTCACCGGCAACGGTCCGTCGCCCAAGGACGGCGGGTGGGCGTTCTGCTCCGGCGGCGACCAGCGCATCCGCGGCAAGGATGGCTATCGCTACGCCGACGGCGACACCGCGGCGTCGATCGACCCCGGACGCACCGGCCGCCTGCACATCCTCGAGGTGCAGCGCCTGATCCGCTTCATGCCCAAGGTGGTCATCGCCGTCGTGCCCGGCTGGGCGGCCGGCGGCGGCCACAGCCTGCACGTCGTGGCCGACCTCACCCTGGCATCGGCCGAGCACGCCCGCTTCAAGCAGACCGACGCGGACGTGGCCAGCTTCGACGGTGGCTTCGGCTCCGCCTACCTCGCCCGCCAGGTGGGTCAGAAGTTCGCCCGCGAGGTCTTCTTCCTCGGCGACGAGTACTCGGCCGCCGACGCCCACCGCATGGGCATGGTGAACGCCGTCGTCCCCCATGCCGAGCTCGAGCGGGTGGCGCTGGAGTGGGGCGCCAAGGTCAACGGCAAGAGCCCCACCGCGCAGCGGATGCTCAAGTACGCCTTCAACCTGATCGACGACGGTCTGGTGGGCCAGCAGCTCTTCGCCGGTGAGGCCACCCGCCTCGCCTACATGACCGACGAGGCCCAAGAGGGCCGCGACTCCTTCCTGGAGAAGCGCCCACCCGACTGGACCCCGTTCCCGTGGCACTACTGATCCAACCCGTTCTGTGGACGCTCACGCTCGCCATGCGAGCGTGAGCGTCCACAGAACCCGTCAGTCGGCGGACTTCGCCCGCTTGGCGGAACGGGCCCGGATCGTCTGGTCGAGGACGACCTTGCGGAGGCGGACGCTCGTGGGGGTTACCTCGACGCACTCGTCCTCGGCGATGAGCTCCAGAGCCTGCTCGAGGGACAGCGTGCGAGGTGGGACCAACCGCTCGAAGGCCTCGGCCGTCGAGGACCGGATGTTGTTGAGCTTCTTCTCCTTGGTGGGGTTGATGTCCATGTCGTCGGCGCGGGAGTTCTCGCCCACGATCATCCCCTCGTAGACCGGTACGCCGGGCCCCACGAACATCACGCCGCGATCCTGGAGCGCCGTGAGGGCGAATCCCGTCGTGGGGCCGAGGCGGTCGGCCACAAGTGAGCCGTTCGGCCGGCCCTTGATCTCACCCGCCCACGGCTCCATGCGCTCGAAGACGTGGTGCAGGAGGCCGGTGCCCCGGGTCTCGGTGATGAACTCGGTGCGGAACCCGATCAGGCCGCGGGCAGGCACGAGGTACTCCATGCGCACCCAGCCGGTGCCGTGGTTGATGATCTGCTCCATCCGGCCCTTGCGCAGCGCCAGCAGTTGGGTGACCACGCCGAGGAAGTCCTCGGGCACGTCGATGGTGAGCCGGTCGACGGGCTCGTGGACCTTGCCGTTGATCTCCTTGGTGAGCACCTGTGGCTTGCCCACGGTGAGCTCGAAGCCCTCGCGGCGCATCATCTCCACGAGGACGGCGAGCTGCAGCTCGCCCCGGCCCTGCACCTCCCAGGTGTCGGGTCGCTCGGTGGGGAGCACCCTGATGCTGACGTTGCCCACCAGCTCGCGGTCGAGCCGCGCCTTCACCAGCCGTGCCGTGAGGGCGGTGCCCTCCTTGCCGGCCAGCGGCGAGGTGTTGATGCCGATCGTCATCGAGAGGCTCGGCTCGTCGATGTGGATCACCGGCAGTGGCCGCGGGTCGTCGACGTCGGTGAGCGTCTCGCCGATCGTGATCTCGGGGATGCCAGCGATGGCGATGATCTCGCCGGGGCCCACCTCGGCCGCCGCCACCCGCTCGAGCTCCTCGGTGATGAACAGCTCGCTGATCTTCGCCCGCTCGGTCGTGCCGTCGGCCCGGCACCAGGCCACCGTGTCACCCTTGTGCAAGTGGCCGTTCACGACCCGGCACAGCGCCACCCGCCCGAGGTAGGGCGACGAGTCGAGGTTGGTGACGAGCGCCTGGAGCGGCGCCTCGGGGTCGTACTCGGGGGCGGGGATGCGCTCGATCAGGAGGTCGAGCAACGGTTTCAGGGTGGCGCCGTCCGGCAGTCCGGCCCCGTCCGCGGGACGGTCCATCGACGCCTTGCCCTCCCGCGACACGCAGTAGACGATCGGGAAGTCGATCTGGTCGATGTCGGCCTCGAGGTCGAGGAACAGCTCCTCCACCTCGTGCACCACCTCGGCGATGCGGGCGTCGGCCCGGTCGACCTTGTTGACCACCAGCACCACCGGCAGCTTGGCCTCGAGCGCCTTGCGGAGCACGAAGCGGGTCTGCGGCAGTGGGCCCTCGCTGGCGTCGACGAGGAGCAGCACGCCGTCGACCATCGAGAGCCCTCGCTCCACCTCGCCGCCGAAGTCGGCGTGGCCCGGGGTGTCGATGATGTTGATCTTCACGTCGCCGTAGGCCACCGAGGTGTTCTTGGCGAGGATCGTGATGCCCTTCTCCCGCTCGAGGTCCATCGAGTCCATGACCCGTTCATTGACGTCCTGGTTTGACCGGAACGCGCCGGACTGCCACAGCATCTTGTCGACCAGGGTCGTCTTGCCATGGTCGACGTGGGCCACGATGGCCACGTTGCGCAGGTCGCTGCGGACTGCCACGAGGGCTCCTTCTTCTGACGGGGGGTCGGCCAGCCTACGGCCGCCGTGATACCGGGACAGCATCGCGACAGGCACACAATCGGCCATGCTCTGGGCATGACCACCGAGTGGGACGCCGCCGTCGCGGCCGTGCGAGCGGGCGACGCCCCCGCCGCGGAGGCGGCGCGTCTGGTCGATCTCATGACGGACACGGAGCGACGTGGGTGTCTCGACGGCGACCTGCCGTTCTGGGCCGGGCTGGCCGACATGGGCGCGGGCGGGTACCACCGGCGCCCGTTCCGGGCGGCCCAGGTGCCCCGTCTCGGCATCCCCGGCCTCGCCTTCAGCGACGGTCCTCGCGGGCTGGTCATCGGCAACGCCACGTGCTTCCCCGTGAGCATGGCCCGCGGCGCCACCTGGGACGTGGACCTCGAGGAGCGGGTGGGCGACGCCATCGGGCGCGAGCTCCGGGCCGTCGGCGCCGACCTCTACGGCGGCGTGTGCGTGAACATCCTCCGCCACCCGGCCTGGGGACGGGCCCAGGAGACCTACGGAGAGGATCCGCATCACGTCGGCGAGATGGGCGCTGCCCTCACCCGAGGCGCCCAGCGCCACGTGATGGCCACCGTGAAGCACTTCGCCTGCAACTCGATGGAGAACGCCCGCTTCACGGTCGACGTGACGGTCGACGAACGGGCCCTGCACGAGGTCTACCTCCCCCACTTCAAGCGCATCGTGGACGAGGGCGTGGCCTGCGTGATGAGCGCCTACAACTCGGTGAACGGCGAGTGGTGCGGCCAGAGCCACGCCCTGCTGCGGGACGTGCTCCGCAACGAATGGGGCTTCGACGGCTTCGTCATCAGCGATTGGATCTTCGGCCTCCGCGACGCCGGCCTCTCGGTCACGGCCGGGTTGGACATCGAGATGCCGGCGCCCATGATCCGCCGAACCGGCCTGGACGACGCCCTCGCCGCCGGCGAGGTCACGGCGGCAGACATCGACGCCTGCGTGACGCGCACGCTCACCGCCCTCCTACGTCACGCGGCCCGCCCAAGGGGCCCCGCGCCAGACCGCTCCGTGCTGGCCGGCCCCGAGCACCGCGCGCTCGCACGCGAGGCAGCCGCCAAGGCCATCGTGCTGCTCCGCAACGAACCAGTCGAGGGGGTGCCGATGCTCCCCCTCGAGCCGGCCGCGCTGGCCTCGGTGGCCGTGTTCGGCCGGTTGGCTGACGTCCGCAACCTGGGCGACGGCGGTTCCAGCGACGTCTTCGCGCCCACCGTCAGCACCCCGCTGCAGGGCCTCGTCGATGCGCTGGTCGGGGTGGCCGTGCACCCTGCGCTCGACCCCACCACCGCGGCCGACCACGACCTGGCCGTCGTCGTCGTCGGCTACACACGCGCCGACGAAGGCGAGTTCATCGGCGAGACCGGGGGTCAGCTTCGTCAGCTCCTCCCGGGCGCCGACGACCCGGAGGAGGCGGCGGCCTTCGTCGCCCTCGTCGCCGCCGAGGCTTCGCCGCGACTCGCCCCCGGCTCGGTGCCCGAGACGCCCCCAGGTGGGTTCTCAGTCGGCGGCGATCGCGTGTCGCTGCGGCTCTCCGACGCCGACGAGGCGCTCATCACCGCGGTGGCGGCCGCCAACCCGCGCACCCTCGTCGTGGTGATCTCCGGGAGCGCGGTCGTGATGGAAGCGTGGCGACATCAGGTGCCGGCGGTCGTCCAGCTCTGGTACTCCGGGATGGAAGGCGGCCACGCCCTCGCCGACGTGCTCCTCGGGCGGGTGGACGCCAGCGGGCGCCTTCCCTGCTCGATCCCGACCACGGAGGCGCACCTGCCTCCGTTCGACCGCCACGCCGATGCCGTCACCTACGACGGCTGGCACGGCTACTGGCTCCTGGCCCGCGATCGCCACGACGCGGCTTACCCGTTCGGCTTCGGGCTCTCCTACACCACGTGGGAGGTCGGCCCCACCACGCTCGACGAAGACGGCGACGAGATCGTGGTTCACACGAGCGTCACCAACACCGGCGCCCGCAAAGGGACCGACGTCGTGCAGCTCTACGCCGGCCGCCCCGCCGACCCGACGCGACCGGCGCGGCGTCTCGTCGGCTTCGTCCGGGTCGCCGACGTTGCCCCCGGCGAACATGCCACCGTGGAGCTCCGGCTGCCATGGAGTCGGTTGGCGGTCCGCGATCCTGCCGAAGGCTCGTGGCGCGTAGCACCCGGCACCTACGTGCTGACGGTGGGTCGACACGCCGCCGACCTCGACGCCGTCGACCTCATCGTCGACCGTCGCTGAGGGCTCCGCCCCGCTAGGGCACGAGCGGGATGGCTGCCTCCACCCAGCCAGCGCGCATCCGTCGGAGACCGGCGCCGGCCCACACCCACATCTCCTCGTCACGAGCCGGATCACCCACGTCGAGCCAAGTGAGGACGGCCTCGACCAGCCAGCCGATCACCACCTCCGCCTGCCAGGCATCGAAGGTGGGGTCGGAGCTGGCGATCGCCATGAGGTCGCGCACGACGGCGACCGACATCGCCCGCAGCACCTGGGCGTAGGCGGCGAACTGCGGCTCGCGCGGGGCGTGCCGCCACAGCAGGGTGAAGGCGGCGGGGTCCTCCCGAGCCACGATGAGCAGGATGCGGGCGCCGAGGCCGGGCTGCCCGGGCGACTCGAGGCCGCGGCGCAGCTCCTCCGCCTGGCGGTCGACCACCCGTTGCAGGATGGCGCGGTAGAGCTCCTCCTTGGAATCGAAGTGCCGGTAGACGATCAGCTTCGTCACGCCGCACGCGTCAGCCACGTCCTCCATCGATGTCGCCGCGAACCCTGCGCCCGCAAAGGCGGCTGCGGCACCATGGAGGATCGACGCCCTGCGCTCCTCCCGCTGGAGCAAGCGCCTCGTCGGGCTGCCCACCATGCGACAAGCCTCCCACCCTCGGTCCTTGCTGGTGTACACCAGCGAGTATACAGTCGGGTGTCGGCGAGACGAGGGGGATCGATGACGACGGACCAGGTCACCTACACCGAAGCGGAGCTGCTGGCCGACCACGCGACGGCGGAGCCGCTCATCGAGGGAGGCGTGCGCTGCCACGGGGGCTTCGCACAGGACGGCACCTACGTCTCGCCCCGGACAAAGCACCGCGTGCCCGCCATCGAGGCCTGGCAGGCCCAGAACACCGAGCTGTTCGGCACCGAGGTCCTCCACGTTCCCCTCGACACCTGGCCAACCCATGTGCCCAACGTGGCCCAGGCCCGGCACCTCATCACCGCCGGCGTGCCCGAGCCGCTGATCGCCACCCTCACCCGCATCGGCACGGTGGAGGGCTTCGGGGCCAACATCCGCTTCCTCCAGCCCGGAGACATGCAGAAGCACTTCGCGGAGGACATCCGAGGGACCGCCATCGACCACCTCGGCCGCGGGCTCTTCGAGGCGCACGGTCGCGACGAGGCGGGATGGGAGGAGGAGGCCGGCCACAAGGACATGTGGTTCGCGGCTCGCGACATCGCCTTCGAGCACCCCACGGCCGACATCGACATCGACGCCATGCTGGCCCGGATGGGGTTCGGACAGCCCGGCTCGGGACCGGGAATCGAGCTGGAACGAGCGCTTCCCGACGATGTCGACGTCAACCTGGAGCTGATCGCCAACCTGATGATCCGTGTGCTGTTCATCGAGGTCCAGGCGTTCCACACCTTCGCGTGGGCCGAGGAGTGGCTGTCCGACCGCGAGCTCGTGGCCGGCGACGGCCGGGCCGCCGACCTCGTCTCGTTCATCCGGGCCGACGAGACGCCCCACGTCGGCTACCTGAAGACCGCCCTCACCGAGATGCGCGACCGCACGTGGATCGGCACGGCGGGCGAGCGGCACGCTGGCACGGACATGATCGGCACCCTCTGGGACCGTGGGCTCGAGCAATCACTCGGCGCCGGACGGGCCCAGACCCGCCAAGCGGTGCTCGGGGAGGTCGAGCACTGGTGCCTGCGGCACCGTGGTGGCGCCGAGATCCTGGCCGAGTTCCACTCGCTGGCCACCCCACAGGCCAGCGACCCCGAGGCGGCCTGACGCCGCAGCCTCAGAGCCGTGTGGCGCCCGCAGCCGAAGCGGGCACCTCAGGCGCGGGTCCCGTGCTGGAGAGCCGCACGTGCCCCAGGGGACCGTCGATCGACAACCGACGGCCTTCCCGCCGGTACGGGCACATTCCGGCCAACGAGGCCACCACTCGGTGCTCCTGCTCCATGAGCTGCGGTGGGCCGGCCCGGCGGGTGGTGGCCAACGCCCCCACCGTGAGGTACTCCGCCGTCAGGCTGTAGCTGGCTGACAGCTGGTTCAGGCCGGTGCTGCCGGAGATCCGACCGTCGTGATCGAAGGTGATGATCACAGGGTCCCCGCCCTCGATGGGGACGGCGTCGATCGAGAGGATCTCCCATTGGGTGCCGGCCAAGGGGTCGCTGGTGGCGGTGGGGCCGCGCGCTCCATGATCGGTCATGGCAGCCGAGGCTAACCGGGCCTGCCCTTCGGGCGATACCCGACCCGAAAAAGGGGGTGACCCCGGGCGCCTCCCCACCGAAGCGGGTCGGCGGCGCCGGGGCCACCAGTCGGCCGAGGATCCACCAAGCGACCCTTGCCCGGCGTTAGCCTGGCGGTGATCACTTACATCGCCCGTCAGCGCCGAGGCTCTGGCGGGCGATGCCCGTTTTGGGATCCTTCCCGCCGAAGCGATCTGGGTTCCCTCACCCGCTGGTCTCCAGGGTCTCCCCCAGTACCTGACGGGCCGCTCAACCGAGTCGGCTCTCGCCTCCGCTGTCGAGCGGACGGTGGATGTCTCGTCCTCCCGCCGTGGTGGTGTCGGCTGCGCTCCCGAGGGTTCTCCGTCAGCCGAAGCATCCGGTCACTTCTCGTTCCTGCGCCGCTCCGTTCCGCTGCGGTGAATCGATGGTGGACCCTCACCAACCCCGCCGTCAACCGGTTTCGCGAGATCCCCAGGCTTATCCACCAACCTTCTTCGTTGTCCCCAGATCACGATGGGTTTTCCACCAGTTGGTCACAGGGACGTGCACAGGCCGCGTCTCGGCCAGACTGCCGACCATGGCGAACCCAGCGTCCAGCCGCTACCGCGTCCTCCGGGTGGAGAGAGACCCGACGCTCTCCGGCCTGCTCAGCGTGACGCTGGACCGACCGTCCAAGCTCAACGCGCTGAACATCGCGATGCACGACGAGCTCCAGCGGCTCTTCGCGGCGCTGGAGACCGACCATGAGATCCGCGTCGTCGTCCTGACCGGTGCCGGACGGGCCTTCTCGGCGGGGGCGGAGCTGGGTGAGCGCCGCCTGGAACCCCCCGTGAACGACCTCGACCGACGAGCCCGGGCCCACCTCGGGGGCCGCACCTGCGAGATGCTCGACCGGCTCCCGCAGGTCACCGTCGGCGTGGCGAACGGCCTAGCCATCGGCGGCGGCGTGGTGCTGCTGTCGTGCTGCGACCTGCGTCTGGCCGCGGAGTCGGCCTGGTTCTCCGTCCCGGAGGTGGAGCTCGACCTGCCGCTCACCTGGCAGGCGCTGCCCCGCCTCATGCGCGAGCTCGGCCCGGCCCGCACCAAGGAGGTCGCCATGGCCTGCGAGCGCTTTACGAGCGCTCAGGCGGCCTCCTGGGGCTTCCTGAACCACGTCCATCCCGACGACGAGCTGCCGGGCGCCGTCCGCGCCCTCGCTGAGCGGCTGCTCTCGATGGATCCCCTCACCCTCGCCATGACCACCCGCGCCTGCCGGGCCCTCGAGAACGCCATGGTGCCCAAGGAGGTCACCTGGAGCGACGCCGAGCTGATGCTCCTCGCCCATCGCCAGAGCAGCCTCCGACGGACCGAGGGCTGATCACAAGCCGCCACTCAGCGGGCGAGAGCGAGCGGCACCTGGGGTGCCATCGTGAGGCGGTCTCGCCCGGCCTGCTTCGACTGGTAGAGCACGTCGTCGAGCTTCTCGAGCAGGTCGTCGGGTCCGTTGGCGTCGACGTCGGGCCACGAGACGCCCCCAAGGCTGACCGTCACCTGCACCCGGGCGTGCTCCGTCGACACCGACGTGGCGGCGATGGAACGCCGAATGCGCTCCGCCACACCCTCGACGTCGGCACGACCGGCGCCGGGGAGCACCACCAGGAACTCCTCGCCCCCAGCGCGCACCAGGACATCGCCCTCGCGAAGGGCGAGGCGGGTGGCCCGCACCACCTCGAGCAGCACTCGATCCCCGGTCAGGTGGCCGAAGGTGTCGTTGATGGCCTTGAAGTGGTCCAGGTCGAACGAGAGCAGGCCGAGGGGTGTGCTCGCTCGCACGGACCGGGCCCACTCTTCCCGAAGCCGACCGTCGCCGAAGCGTCGGTTGTAGGCCCCGGTGAGGGGATCCACTGCGGCGAGGTGCTGGAGGCGCTGGTGTGTCAGCGCGTTGTTGAGCGCAACCCCGCAGGAGCTGGCCAAGGTATCCAGCAGACGGATGAGCTCAGGGCCGGGTGCCGCTGCGAACGCCAGGACCACGACCCCCACGGGAACGCTCTTGAACCGCAGCGGTACCACCACCACCTGGCAGGGCCGGAAGCTGACCAAGGACGCGTCGATCACGAGCCCCTCGGGGATGTCGATGGCGGTCGTGCCAGCTTCGATCAACGCCGATCGCATGCCAGCCGCCCCCGCGATCGCCGCCGCGTCGATGCGGTGCGTCGCCTCGATCACCACCTCTCCCTCGCGGACGACCCCGAAGGCGCCGGCCCCCGCGGCACTGTGCTCCACGAAGCCCGCCAACGCTGCCTTGGCGACGTCCTCGACCTCGAGGTGCTCCGAGAGCGAATCACCGAAGGCCGTCATCGCCTGCTCCATCTGGCGTGAACCGTGGAGCGCCTGCAACAGCCGGTTGAAGGAGCGAGCTGCATCGCCGAACTCGTCCGCCGAGTCGACGGCCACCTCGCACTCAGAAGGGGTGCATCGGCTCCAGTCACCCGAATAGGTCGACTCGCTGATCACGTCACCCACGTACCCCATCCGGAACGACAGCTCGCGAAGGCGCCGGCCGACGACCCGACGGGCCAGCACGAAGTTGGCCGCGCCCACCAGCAGACCAGCCGCCACGGTCCCGACGAAGAAGGTGACCCGAAGCGTGATCCCGGCCGGGACGCCGAGCACGATCACCGCGAAGGGGAAGACGATGCCCATCCCGACGCCCAGCCCCACCATCCAGATGGCCAGATCGGTGAAGGCACGGCCGGTGAGCGTTCCCGCCCGGCGACGCGCGTCGAGCACGGTGGGTGCGGCGGCAGGTGACCCGTCCATTCCCGTGACATCGACCGAATCGCGCCCGACCCTGAGGGCGACAGGCCCCACCGCGTGCACTACCTCAGGACAGAGAGCCCCAGAACGCCTCCAGCAGGGCGCCTGCCGCGTCCGGGGCCTGGCAGGGCCAGAAGTGACCGGCCCCCTCGAGGCACTCGAACCGGGCGCCCAGGGACATGGCCACCTCGGCCGCCAAGGCGGCATCGGAGAAGGGATCCTCGGTCGGGTGCAGCACAAGGCCCGGTGCTTGCGTGGGAGTCCACGGCCCCCAGTGGTGGTGCAGGTTGGGAGTGGCGGACCGGTAGAGGTCGAGGATGCAGCACCCCATCGTTGCGTCAGCGGCGTCTGCCATCTCCAGGGCATCCTCCGCGGGCACGCCCATCGTCTCGAACCCCGCGGCCCGATCCGCGACAGGGAGGGCGTTCTGGCTCTCCACGAAGGCTTCGCCGTCACCATGCGTTTGCCAGATCTGAGCGAAGGGGTGCCACACGTAGTCGGGATGGACCAGGTTGCCGACATCGGCAACCCACGAGTGCAGCCGGTCGCCGTGGGCGGTGGCCACCCGGTAGGCGATCCCTGCCCCCCAGTCATGGCCCACGAGGTCGATCGGGCCGTCGATCCCATCGAGCTGGCCCAGGAGCCAGTTCACGTAGTCATCCTTGGTGGCCCCCACGCCCTCCGGCCGAGGGCAGCCAAAGCCCGGCAAGGGCAATGCCACCGAGTCACGCCCGATGGCCCGGCGAAGCTTGGCCCAGATGGCGGCGGTCTCTGGCACCCCGTGGACGAAGACGATCACCGAGCCAACCTAACGGTGCCAGCGAGCGGGATCGCTCAGCCGCCGAGGATCGTCGGTAGCGCTCCCGGCCGGCCGAAACCCGACCACGAGCGCGGCACCGAAGGCGCTCGTCTCGAGGAACCCGCTCATCGCACCGTCACCCTCACGCCGTGTGCTGAAGAGGCAGCCAGAGGGTCGTCAGTCCCTACGATTGGCTTCGCGCAGGCGCTGCGCGAGGACCTCGATGAGGTACAGCGCGATGGCCGGCTCTTCCATGAGGATCACCTTGAGGTTCCACGACGCGAGTCCGGCCAGCCGCAGGTCACTGGTGGCGATGACGCTGGCCGAGCGCGGTGCCCCGTCCAGGAGGCTCATCTCGCCGAAGTGGTCCCCTGGCCCGTACTCGGCGACGGGGACACCATCGACCTCGGCCCGGGCCGTGCCGTCGAGCACCACGTACATCCGACCGAGGCTGCCTCCGGTGTCCTCCGCCAGGATGGTCTCCCCCTCCGGGAAGCGCCGCTCGTTCACCTGCTGCGCGATCATCCGCAGCGACCTGTCGGGCAGGCCCGCGAAGAGGTC
>DAIQBC010000053.1:0-11802 GCA_036781345.1 Acidimicrobiales bacterium
GCCGTAGAGGGCACGGGCCCAGGGCTCGACGTCGGGGCCCCGCCGGAGGGTGTGGCCGCCGTCGACCGCGATGCACTGGCCGGTGATCCACGACGACTCGGGCCCGCACAGGAAGCGGATGAGGTGGGCGACGTCCTCCACGGTGCCGGTGCGGCTGATGGGCATGTTGGTCAGGTAGCTGGCGAGGACAGCCGGATCCTCCTCGAGGGGGGCAGCCAGCTCGGTGGGCACGATGCTGGGTCGCACGGCGTTCACGCGGACGTTGGAGCGGCCGAGCTCGTCGGCCCCGTTGCGCACCAGGGCCTCGAGGCCGGCCTTCGATGCGCAGTAGGCGGACATGAACGGGTGCGTGAGGGGAGCGGCGATCGAAGACAGACCAACGAAGGCGCCGCCCCCGGAACCAACCATGGCGCCCGCGGCGTGCTTGAGCGTCAAGAAGGCGCCCTTGAGGTTGATGTCCATCACGCGATCCCACTCCGACTCCGGGAGGGCCACGACGGGGCCCAGCGCGCCGGTGCCAGCCGACGCCACGCAGTGCTGGAGGCCGCCGGTGATGTCACTGGCCGCAGCCACCGCGCGCGCCACGTCGTCCTCGCGAGCCACATCACACGCGATCCCCCGCACCTGCACGCCGTCCGGCGCCTCGGCCACGAGCTCGGCGACCGCGAGGTCGAGTCGATCCTGGCTGCGCCCGGCGAGGGTCACCGACGCTCCGTCGCGCAGCAGGTGGCGGGCGGCCGCCAGCCCGATGCCGCTGCCCCCGCCTGTGATCAGCGCGGCCGTGCCGGCCAGCACCAGCTCCGCCATGTCGTGTCCCCCTCGTCAGCTCACGGTGTGTGGCGTCACCCTAGGAGAGGGCGGCCAGAAGGGAGTCCGTCGCCTCGCCCGCGGCGGCGGCGAGGAGGTGGGTCGCGCCGGGCAGCTCGACCACGAACGACACCGGCGGGCCCCCGGTCAGGCGCGTCACGCTGACGTCAAGCAACGACCACGACCCCACGACCCCAGTGGACGCGGTCACTTGGAGCAGGTCGCCGGCAACCGAGAGGGTGACCGTGTCGGGCCAGGCATCGCCGTGGCCCTGCAGGTGGCGCACGAGACCACCGAGGCGCCGGAAGCGTGACGGCACGGCCACCAACCCGGTGTCGTGCACCCGCCACGCCTCGACCCGGACCTCGCCCACCGCCGTAGCCTGCCAGCGGTGGGGCCCGATCCGTTGCCACGCACGCTGATCCCGATGAAGGCCACCAGCGGCGACCTCCCGGTGGGAGACGGCTGGACCTACGAGGTGAAGTGGGACGGAATGCGCGCGCTGTGCTTCGTCGAAGGGTCACGCCTGCGCGTGCAGTCGTACAACGAGCGCGACGTGACGGCGTCCTGGCCGGAGCTGGTCGGGCTGCCGGCGGCCTTGATCGCCACCACCGCCGTGCTCGACGGCGAGCTGGTGGCCACCGACGCGGCGGGCCGTCCCGACTTCGGCCTCCTCCAGCAGCGCATGCACGTGACCGACCCGGCCGAGGTGCGCCGAAGGGCAGCAGAGGTCCCGGTGAGCTACGTGGTGTTCGACCTCCTCCACCTCGATGGCCACGACCTCACGTCGATGCCCTTGACGGATCGCCGACGCCTGCTCGACCAGGTGCTCGAACCCGGCCCCTGCTGGCGGTGCTCACCCCTGCACGACGACGGCGCCGCCCTGCTCGCCGCCGCCACCGACCGAGGTCTCGAGGGCGTGGTGGCCAAGCGCCTCGACTCCCGGTACGAGCCGGGTGCCCGTACGCGCACGTGGATCAAGGTGAAGGTGCGCCATCGCCAGGAGATGGTGGTGGGAGGGTGGTTGCCCGGCGAGGGCACCCGCCGTGGCCGCATCGGGGCCCTGCTCGTCGGCTACCACGACGTACCGGGGGATGGGCCGCTGCGCTTCGCGGGCCGGGTGGGAACAGGGTTCCGGGAGAGGGAGCTGCAGCACCTCGCGGGCCTGTTCGAGGCGATCACCAGCGAGGACTGTCCGTTCGACCCGCCCCCGCCGCCCGCCGACCTGCGGCGCACCCCGACGTGGCTCCGTCCGCAGCTCGTGGCGGAGCTGGCCTTCAGCGAGTGGACCGGCGATGGACGCCTCCGCCACCCCAGCTACCTCGGCCTGCGCTCCGACAAGCCAGCCCGGGAGGTCACCCGGGATCCGTGAGAGAATGCAGCATGGCCGATCCCGAGGCGGACCTCATCCGGCTCTCGCTACCGGCCGAGGACGCCCTCCGCCCGATCGTGGAGGTCGCGGTCGGAGTGCTGGCCCGTCGGTGTGGGCTGGGTGAGGACGAGGTGGTCGAGGCTCGGCTCGCCACCGGCGCCGTCTTCACCGACCTCGTGGGTGGCGGCGGGGCAGGCACCGTGGACGTTGCGGTACAGGTCCGGCCGCACCACCTCGATCTGCGCCTGGCCCGCGGGACCACCGAGCGCTTGCTCGTACGCCCCCTCGCCTGACCACAGCCGCGCCAGCTCAGCGACCGGTGGAGCCGAACCCCTCGCTGCCCCGTTCGGACCCATCCAACGACTCGACCGGGGCCCACTGCACCTGAGCCACCGCCTGCACCACCAGCTGTGCGATCCGCTCGCCGCGACGCACCTCAAAGGGCTCGGTGGGGTCGAGGTTCACCAGGAGCACCTTGAGCTCGTCGCGGTAGCCGGCGTCGATGAGGCCGGGGGTGTTGAGGCAGGTGACGCCGTGGTGCAGGGCCAGGCCGCTGCGCGGTTGCACGAACCCGGCGTAGCCCTCCGGGATGGCGAGGGCGATCCCGGTGGGGATCAGCGCGCGTCCGCCTGCGGAGGCGAGGGTGGCATCTTCGCGGGCGGTCAGGTCGAGGCCCGCGTCGCCCGACCGTGCGTAGGCAGGGAGCGGCAGATCCGGGTCGAGCTGGACCAGAGGGACGAGGAGGCGATCGCGCATGGCCGCCACGGTAGGAGATGACGGTCACACGGCGACCAGTAGCCTGCGCCCGTGCTCGTCTGGATGGATCTGGAGATGACCGGGCTGGACCCTGCCCGGGACGTCATCGTCGAGATCGCCACCATCGTCACCGACGACGAGCTCGAGATCGTGGCCGAAGGGCCCGACCTCGTGATCCACCAGCCACCCGAGGCGCTCGAGGGCATGGACCCCGTTGTTCTGGCGATGCACACGACCAGCGGTCTGCTCACGGCCATCGCCGCCTCCACCGTGAGCCTGGAGCAAGCCGGCCAGACCACCCTGGACTTCATCCGCGAGCACGTCCCCGAGGCTCGCACGGTGCCGCTGTGCGGCAACTCCATCGGCACCGACCGACGCTTCCTGGCCGCCTACCTCCCCGAGATCGAGGAGCACCTCCACTACCGCTCCGTCGACGTGTCCACCATCAAGGAGCTCACCCGGCGGTGGTATCCCGGGGCGCTCGACGCGGTGCCGCGCAAGGCCACCGCCCACCGTGCCCTCGACGACATCCGCGAGTCGATCGAGGAGCTGCGCTGGTATCGGACCAACGTCTTCCGACCCCCGACCCCGGGCCCGTGACGATGGCCACACCGGCGAGTGAACGTCCCCGACGCCAGGAGCAGGAGCCGGCTGGCACCGACATCACCGAGGTGGCACCGGGCATCCTGCGCTCGCAGCTCCCCATCTCGCTGCCTGGTCTCGGCCACGTGAACTGCTACCTGCTGGAGGACGAGCGCGGCGTGGCCGTGATCGACCCCGGGCTCCCTGGTCCTCAGTCGTGGCGAGCCCTGGTCGACCGACTCAGGCGGGCTGGCTACAAGCCCCGCCACGTCCACACCGTGGTCGTCACGCACTCGCACCCCGACCACTTCGGCGGCGCCGGGCGGCTGCGCGACGCCCACGGCGCCGAGGTCATCTCGCACCGCAGCTTCCGCACCTGGTTCGACCCGGCCGAGGACGAGGCCCTCGACGACCCCGACGACCGCAGCACCGCGATGGCGACGCCGTGGGGACGCCAGATGCCTTGGCGCGCCGATGCCACCTTCCAACCGCCGGTGAGCCGCCGGCTGAAGTTCGGGCTCTACCGCGTGGCGATGAAGCGCTTCATGCGCACACCGGCGCCCACGCGGCGGGTGGACGACGCCGAGGTCATCACCTTGGCCCGCCGCGAGTGGGTAGCCCTGCACACACCGGGTCACACCAACGACCACCTCTGCTTGTTCGACCCCGCCAACGGCATCGTGCTCTCCGGGGACCACGTGCTGCCCACCATCACCCCCCACATCTCCGGGCTGGTGGCCGGTGCCGACCCGCTCACCGAGTTCTTCGGATCGCTCGACAAGGTGGCGGGGCTGGAGGGCGTCACGCTCGGCCTCCCGGCCCACGGTCACCCCTTCGCCGACCTCCGCGGTCGCGCGCACGAGATCCGCGCGCACCACGAGGAGCGCCTCGACACGCTGCGGGCGGCGGCCCATGAGCTCGGCGCCGCCAGCGTGGAGGAGTTCTCCCACAAGCTCTTCAAGGCGCGGTCCTGGGGCCAGATGGCCGAGAGCGAGACCTACGCCCACCTCGAGCACCTCCGCGTCACCGGCGAGGTCGTGAGCCACGATGAACGGGGCACGCTCCGGTACGCCCTCACCGAGTAGCGCCTCGGCCAACTCGCCCCGACGGTCAAGCCAGGTGGGCAACCACTGCGGTCACGGCCAGCACACCGTCGGAGGCCACCCAGACGCGCAGCGCTCCCGCGTCGTCGAGATGCGTGACCTCCACTGTGGCGCCCCGTTCGATCGACGTGCGGTGCTGCACCTCGGCCCGCAGGGGCGCGCGCAGGTGGCGCCGGCTGGCCAGCGCCTCCTCCACCACCTGCCAGCTGGCGGCGTTGTTGACGTGCCCCAGCACGTCGAAGTCGGTGAACCGGAGCGGCCAGGCGAACCGCTCCTCGGTCGGTCCCCCCTCTGGGTCTGCGTGGTCGAGCCTCGCCTTGACGCGTCGACCGCCCGAGGCCTCACCGTAGAGCTCGTGGAAGCCGGCGGGGATGCGCCGGGGGCGGCCCGAAGCGGCGTCGAGGTGGACCCAGGTGCTGGCCGCCTCGACGGCGCCGCCGCGCGCCCCCTGGATGCTGATGCGACGCTCGGCCCAGTGGCTCCCGGTGCCCGAGCACCACGTGGCCAGCGTCAAGGCCTCGAGGTAGCGCGGGAACGTGGGCACCTCGATCACCGTCTTGCGCACCACCCAGGCCTCGGCATCGGGCAGGGCGGCATCGGCGGTGTCGTCCGCCGAGACGTCCTGGAGGAAACGGGCGATCGCGTCCAGCCGGAGCCGCCCCGCCGGGCTCACGTCGGCCAGTCGCACTCGGCGGGTGCCCTCGAACACCCGGCCCGCCCTGGGGCGTCCCGTCAGATCTGACATCGCCCGGCAACCTACTGGCGCAGGCTCGCGTGAAATGCAGTTGACTCGGCGGGCATCGCGTGGTGCGATGCCTGCACCCACGTCGTCGACCTGGGCGCGACCCCTCGATGGAGCCCGTGATGATGAGCACCGAAACGCACACCAAGGCAGGCCTCCTGGCTTCCGCCGGTGCTGCGCGCCTCGGCGCCGTCACCACCCTGGCGGCGGCCACCTGCACCACCCCCGTGGCCAACTATGCCACGGCCACGGTGCACCAGGGGTCCGGCCACCACCTGTCCTCCACCTGGACCCAGGGCGCCATTGCCAAGCCGGCCACCTTCATGGTGTTCGACGGCAAGAACCGCCCGACCCGGCCCCTCTCGGAGCTCTCGCCCTAGGTACCCACCAGCGAGACGCAGAACCTCTCCGAGAGGCCGCCGGGATCAGCCCGGCGGCCTCTCTCGTTCTCGGCCCCGGACCCACCCACGAAACCGACCACCACGACATCCACAGACCAAGGGAGCAGGGCGATGTTGCCCGAGCGCTACGAGTACGAGTTCCAGAGTCCGAGCGGGCCTGAGCCCGCTGACAACCGTGACTGGTGGGCGCAGGCCCGCTGCAACGACCTGGCCGGGACCATGAGCGGTCTGTTCTTCAGCGAGGAGCTGCAGGACATCGCCAAGGCCAAGCAGATCTGCGCGCGCTGCCCGGTGATGGCCCCATGCCTCGAAGGGGCCCTGGAGCGGCGCGAGCCGTGGGGCGTCTGGGGTGGACAGCTCATCCTCAACGGCAAGGTGCTCCAGAGCAAGCGCCGCCGCGGCCGTCCTCCCAAGGTGGCCCGGGCCGAGGACCAGTTCCCCGACATCCCGATCCCCGCGCACCTCCAGGACCGCGTGGTCTACAAGATCGCCTAGCGGCGAGGTCACCGCCATGGGCGGGCCGGGGCAACGGCCGCCGCTCCGCACGATCATCCCCCCGTCGTGCGGGTCGTCGACGACCGACCCCCGGCCTGCCCGCGGTCGACCACCCAGAAGGAGGGCCGACGTGTCGCGGCATGCGGCTCGGCGATACCGTCGTCGGCGTGTCGGACCCCCGCCGCCTGCCGTGGCGTGTCGTGGCCATGTCCACCCTCCTCGCCCTCGGCGCGGCGGTGGCCACCTACGTCGTCCTCGCCGATGACCCCGAGCCGACTGCCTCCGCCGCCCTCGAGCTCACCCCCGAGGGCGACCTTCCCACCTTCGACGAGGCCACCTTCACCACCTTCGGCGGCGAGACGGTGGCCCTCACCAGCCTGCTCGGCTCCCCCACGGTGGTGAACTTCTTCTCCTCCTCCTGCACGCCCTGCATCAAGGAGATGCCGGCCTTCGAGCAGGTCTTCCAGCAGGCCGGCAGCCAGGTGGCCTTCCTGGGGCTGGCGGTGAACGACCGGCCGGAGGACGCCCAGGCGCTGGTGGCGCAGACGGGCGTGACCTACCCCACCGCCCAGGACCCCGACAACTCGGTGATCAACGTCCTCGGGGGCACGGTGCTGCCCACCACCGTGCTCCTCGACGCTGACGGCCAGGTGGTGGCCACCCGCAGTGGCGAGCTCAGTGCCGACGAGCTCCGCGCCCTCCTCGCGGATCGCTTCGGCATCGCTCTGTGATCCAGGCCCCCCTCGCGCTCGCCTTCGCCTCCGGGATGCTGGCGACCGTCAACCCGTGCGGCTTCGCCATGCTCCCGGCGTACCTCGGGTTCTTCCTCGGCGTGGAGGGCGGCGACCGCGACGTGCGAGCCAGCGTGAGTCGCTCGCTCGCCGTGGGCCTGTCGGTGTCGGCGGGCTTCCTGCTCGTGTTCAGCGCGGTGGGCCTGGCCATCTACCACCTCTCGGCCTCGGTGAACCAGTGGACCCCGTGGGCCACCATCGTCATCGGCGTCGGGCTGCTCGTGCTCGGTGTGGCCATGCTGCGGGGCTACGAGCCCGCGGTCGCGCTGCCGAAGCTGAACCGCGGCGGGCGCAGCCGCGACGGCCAGTCGATGTTCGTGTTCGGCGTGTCCTACGCCATCGCCTCGATCTCGTGTGCCCTGCCGCTCTTCACCGGCGCGGTCGCCGGCACCTTCCGGCGCGAGAACCTCGTGTCGAGCATGGCGGTGTTCGTGGCCTACTCCCTTGGGATGACGCTGGTGCTGCTCGCCCTCACCGTGAGCATGGGCATGGCCCGCCAGAGCCTGGTGCACTGGCTGCGCCGGGCCTTGCCCTACGTCACCAGGGCGTCGGGCGTGCTCCTGGTGGTCGCCGGTGCGTACCTCGCGCACTACGGCTGGTACGAGCGCCGGGTGCGAGCCGGGGATCTTGGCGACGGGTCGCCGGTGGTCGACCGGGTCACCGAGTGGTCGGCCTCGATCAGCACGTGGGTCACCGACGTGGGCGCTACCCGGCTCGGGTTCCTGCTGGCCCTGGCACTGGCGGCGGTGCTCACCGCCACGTTCGGCGTGCGCACGCGCCGGCGCTCCTAGGCGGCGCGCGGTGGGCCGCTTCGCCGAGCTCCTCGCCCATGAGGGCGTGGAGGAAGACCTCGTGCTGCGGTCGCGCTTCGGGTTCATGGCCTTCCATGGCGGCAACCTCGAGGCGGGCACCGACCATGTCGCCACCGCGGCGGCCGCCGAGTCGGGCGCATCGCTCTACGCCGTGCGCCAGCCGCCCACGCTTCGCTGGCACATCCCGTCTATCGAGGTGGCTCCGGGCGACTCCCCGGCCCTGGCCGCCTTCCTCGACCACGTCGACGTGGTGGTGGCCGTGCACGGCTTCGGGCGTGCCGACCACTGGACCACCCTGTTGCTGGGCGGGGGCAACCGACCACTGGCGGCCCACGTGGCGGGGCACCTGCGGGCCTGCCTCGACGGCTACACCGTCGTCGACGAGCTCGAGCGGATCCCTCCGGATCTTCGCGGGGTCCACCGCCGGAACCCGGTGAACGCCTGCCGGGGCGGTGGTGTGCAGCTCGAGCTGCCTCCCCGGGTGCGCACGCACGGGCCGTTCTGGGCCCACCTCCCACCGGGCGAACCGATCCCCCACCTCGCCGACCTCGTGCGCGGCCTCGTCGCCGCCGCCCGCTCCTGGGTGGGCGCTACGGGCTCAGCCTGACGATCCGCCAGCCCGATGGCTGCGCCGGATCGAGCTCGTAGCGGAGTCGGTCGTGCATCCGGTTGCGCCGGCCCTGCCAGAGCTCGATCTCCTCCGGCACCAGGCGGTAGCCGCCCCAGTAGGGCGGGCAGGGCACCTCCCTGTCCCGGAAGCGCTCGTCGGCTTCGGCGAACCGGGCCTCGAGCTCGTCCCGGTCGCTGAGCACGCTCGACTGATGCGACGCCCAAGCCGCCAGCTGGCTGCCACGCGGGCGGGTGGCGAAGTAGGCCTCGCTCTCCGCGCGCGGCACCTCAGCCATCGGGCCCATGAAGCTCACCTGCCGGAGTACGGGGACCCAGCTGCACAAGATGGCGCCGTAGGGATTGACCGCCAGGTCCTGCCCCTTGCGGCTGTCGTAGCTGGTGAACAGGGTGCAGCCCGCTCGGTCGAACCCTCGGAGGAGCACCGTGCGCGCCGACGGTCGCCCCCCGGCATCCGCGGTGGCCAGCACCACGGCGGCGGGCTCGTTGGGGGCCACCGCGATCCACTCCTGCATCCATCGCTCCACCTGCACGATCGGGTCCGGGTCGACATCAGCGATGTCGAACCCGGCTGTCCCGTACTCGACCCGCTTGGCCTCGAGGTCCACGGCCCAATGCTGCCAGGTTCGCGGGACCCGCCGTCAGGCGGGGTCGGCACTCAGGGTGACGGACCGCGCCGCGAGCTCACGGGCCCGGGACGCATCGAGGGTCGCCTGGGGCACGAGACCGCGCGACACCCAGTTGCGCTCGTCGGCCCACACCAGCATCGGCGGCAGCACCACCAGCGCGCTGAGCAGCGCCACCGCCACGTTCATGCCCACCACGAGGCCGAAGTCCCGCAACAGGGGGAGCGAGGACGTGGCGATGACCGCCACACCGGAGATGGCGGTCATGGCCGACACGATGAAGGCCCGGCCCGTGCGACCGGCGGTGACGTCGACCGCCTCCTTCGGCGGCAGGCCTCGGCGCCGCTCCTCGACGAAGCGGAGCAGGATCAACGACGTGAACTCGGTGCAGGCTGCGACAACGAGCGGTCCACCGACGGCCGTCATCGGGCTGAGCTTCAGGCCCAGCGCGTACGCGACGAGCGACGCCGCTCCCACGGCGATCAGCACCGGCACGAGCGACAGGAGCGAACGCACGACGCTGCGCAGCCGCACACAGAGGAACAGGAACACGAACAGGATGGCCAGGTAGGTGAGCAGGATCCGGTTGGCCTCGAGGTTGTCGAGCAGGCCCACACCCACCACCGCCAGACCCGACGGCGTGGCGGAGATACCGGGCGGGGGCTTCACCGAGTCACGGACCTCACGCACCACCACGGCTCGAGCGTCGAGGCCACCGGGTCCGGTGCGGAAGATCAGGTTCATGGCGCCCTTGTCCAGGTTGGCTGTGGAGAGCTGGATGTCCTTGGGCGCCACGTCGAAGGCCGCCTTCACGTCCTCGCCGGTGGGGGCCACGTCGCCGGCACCGGGGATCGTCATCAGGTAGCTGACGGTGGTGACGATGCTCGACGCGGTGAGGAGGGTCTCGGGGTAGTCGGTGAGCTGCTGCTCGGCGAACCCGTGGATGAAGGATGCGTTCTCGTCGCTGAAGATGTCCTTGGTGCGGAAGTAGATGCCGAGCTCGCTGGAGGAGCGCACCTCCCGGTCCAGGGTGTCGAGGTCGCGGATCACCTGGGTGTCCTGGTTCACCCACTGCACGGGGTCGGTCTGGAGGACGAGCTTGTCCTCCACGCTGATGCCGCCCACGAAGATCACGAGGCTGGCCAGGATGAGCAGCGGAGCGACCTTGGACGGGAGGGCCCCCAGGAACACGACGAGGCGACCGAGCGGACCCTGTCGGAAGTCGCGGCCCTTGGTGGGCGACTTGTACTCACGGATCCCGAGGAAGGCGAGCGGGGCGATGATGCTGCAGAGGCAGATCGCAGCGATGCCTACGGCCAGCAACAGGCCGAAGTCGCGGATCATCGGCACCTTGGCGAAGCGCAGGGCCGCGAAGGCGAAGATGGCGTCGAAGGTGACCACCAGCAAGGCGGGGCCGAGGTTCTTGGCCGTCTCCTGGATCGGGTGCAGCTCGCTGTCGAGGATCACCTCCTCCTCGACGCGCGCGTGCATCTGGATCGCGTAGTCGATCCCGACGCCGAGCATCACGGGGAGCCCGGCGATGGTGACGATGGTCAGCGGGATCCCGAGGTAGCCCGCTAGGCCGAAGGCCCACACCACACCGATGAGGATGACGCCCAGGGGCAGGAGCCGCCAGCGGACGTCGAAGAACAGGAGCAGGATGACCACCATCAAGGCCACAGCAATGGCGCCCAGCGTGAGCATGCCACCGGTGAGGTAGTTGTTGACGTCCTGGAGCAGGACCGGGGCGCCTGTGGTCGTGACGGTGGCGCCCTCGAAGGCGAGGTCCTTCGTCGCGGCCCGTACGAAGTCGGCTGCCTTGCCCTCCTCCTCGATGCTCTGGTTGCCCGGGAGGCGCACCACCATCTGGGCGTGCTGCTTGTCGGGGAAGAAGGGCAGCAGGGCCTTGCGGATGGTGCCGTCGTTGTCGAAGAGGAGGAAGTCGTTCCAGGCCGGGTTCCCGATGACGCGATCAGTCTCGGGGATGGCGAGGACGCGGGTGAGGGTGGCTGCCGAGTACTCGCCGCGGGCGGCATTGCCCTCGGCGGTGTCGCGCGTGCCGGCGCGGAGCAGGATCTGGGCGGCGACCCCGTCGAGCGGGTTGCCAGAAGCGGGCAGGATGAGGTCGTGGTTGAACTGCATGGCCGTGAGCGGGCTGACCACACCGAAGAGGAGGTCGCCGCCCTTGCGCAGGTCGGCCTCGAGCTTCGTCCACTTGTCCACGTTCTCGGGGGTGAACAGGCTGGCGATGGTCCCGTCGCCCTCGAAGCTGACGAGGGTGAGCATGGCCTGGCCGCCGAAGAGGTCTTGGTAGGCGACGCTGTCCTTGTAGACGGTGTCGGTCTTGTTCAGGTAGCTGTCCTGACCGGTGGCGAACTCGAGCTTGGTGATCCCGAAGCCCAGCCCGAGGGTGACGATCAGCCCGATGACCGACACCAGGCCGGCTCGCTTGCCGAGGTTGAGTCCGAGCCAGGCCCAGTACTTGTGCATGCGATCTCCCCGAGGTCAGCGGTACCGATCGGGCACGCTACTCAACGGCGACGGCTTCGCCGCCGGTTCGCTCTCAGCGCCCGGCGAAGGTGGTGACACCGCCGAGGTAGGGCTGGAGCGCAGGAACGACCGCGATGGAGCCGTCGGGCTGGCGGTGGGTCTCCAGGTAGGCGGCCACCGTGCGGGACCACCCCATGG
>DAIQBC010000054.1:0-11710 GCA_036781345.1 Acidimicrobiales bacterium
CGATCCTCTTCCTCGACGAGGTCCACCGGTTCAGCAAGTCGCAGCAGGACGCCCTCCTCCCGGGGGTCGAGAGCGGCCTCATCACGCTGATCGGCGCCACCACGGAGAACCCCTTCTTCGAGGTGAACCCGCCCCTCCTCAGCCGATCGACCCTGTTTCGGCTCCTCGCCCTCGATCAGGTGGCAGCCCGGACCTTGCTCGAGCGCGGGCTGGTGGCCGAGGGGGCGACGGCAGACGAGGACGCCATTGAGCACCTGGCAGGGCATGCCAACGGCGACGGGCGTCATGTGCTCACCAGCATCGAGGTGGCGGTGGCCATCGCCCGGGCGCGAGCCACGCCACCCGCCGTCACCCTCGCCGATGCCGAAGCGGCCCTGGGCACCAAGGCGCTCCGGTACGGGCGCGACGAGCACTACGACGTCATCTCGGCGTTCATCAAGAGCATCCGAGGCTCCGACCCCGACGCCGGCCTCTACTGGCTGGCCCGCATGCTGGAGGCGGGAGAAGACGCCCGCTTCATCGTCCGGCGACTGATCGTGCTGGCCAGCGAGGACATCGGGGAGGCCGATCCGCAGTCGTTGCTCGTGGCGGTGGCGGCGGCGCAGGCGGTGGAGCACGTGGGGCTCCCCGAAGCTCAGCTCAACCTGGCCCAGGCGGTGGTGCACCTCGCCACCGCGCCGAAGTCCAACCGGTCGGCCCTCGGGATCTGGCGGGCCATCGACGACGTTCGCCACGGGCCGTCGGTGGAGGTGCCGGTCCACCTCCGTGACGCGCACTACTACGGGGCCGAGAAGCTCGGGCACGGTGTCGGCTACGACTATCCTCACGACCACCCCGACGGCTGGGTGCCGCAGCGCCACCTCCCCGATGCACTCGGGGACCGCACCTACTACGACCCTTCACCCCACGGCTTCGAGCAGGAGATCCGCACGCGCATGGAACGACGGACGCACCGATGAGTGCCACGGAGCTCGCCGCGCTGATCGTGGCCATCGCCAGCGTCGTTGCCGTGGTGCTGCTCGGCCTCGGCTTGATGTCGATCACCAAGACCCTCAAGGAGGTGCGCCTCGCGGTGGCGCTGCTCCGCACCGAAGCCGTGCCGGTGGTGGTCGAGCTGGGTGACACCGTGCGCAATGCCAACGGCGAGCTCGAGCGTGTCGGCTCCCTGCTCGGCACGGCAGAGTCGATTGGGGGCACGGTCGACTCCGCGTCTCGGCTCGCCTACCTCGCGTTCTCCAACCCGGTGATCAAGGTGCTGGCGGTGGCGTCAGGCACCAGCCGAGCGGCCCGGTCCTTCCGTCGCAAAGGCGGGAAGTAGAGGTGTTCCGGCGCCTGTTCTGGCTCCTCGTAGGCGTGGGGTTCGGCTTTGGCGCCTCCTTCTGGATGATGCGGTTCGTGAAGGAGACCATGGCCCGGTACAGCCCAGAGCAGGTCTCGGCCGACCTGGCCGGCGCCATCAAGGGGCTCGGGACCGATCTCCGGCTGGCCTTCGCCGATGGCCGCGAGGGCATGCGCGAGCGCGAAGCCGCGCTGCGGGCCGAGCTCGACCGAACCCGCTGAAGGCCGCCCAGGGCCCGCCGGTAGGATCCTCGGCGATGGACGCCAACGGACTCCGTGGAGTGTGGAACGAGTTCTTCGAGGAGCGCGGCCACACGTTGGTGCCGTCGTCGAGCCTCATCCCCACCCACCCGACGGCCCCCATGTTCACCAACTCGGGGATGATGCAGTTCGTCCCGGTGTTCTTGGGAGAGGAGTCTGTTGCCTTCGATCCGCCGCGCGCCGCCACCGTGCAGAAGTGCGTGCGTGCCGGCGGCAAGCACAACGACCTCGATGCCATCGGTCGCACGCCCCGTCACCTGAGCTTCTTCGAGATGCTGGGCAACTTCAGCTTCGGCGACTACTTCAAGGCGGAGGCCATCCCCTGGGCCTGGGAGCTGCTCACCGAGGTGCTCGGCCTCGATGGCGACCGCATGTGGGTCACCGTCCACGTCAGCGACGATGAAGCGGAGCAGCTGTGGGCCGACTCGGTGGGGTTCCCGCGGGATCGGATCCAACGGCTCGACAAGGACAACTTCTGGGAGATGGGCGACACGGGGCCGTGCGGGCCGAGCTCGGAGATCTTCTGGGACTACGGCCCCGAGCTCGGGCCGGCCGGCGGCCCGGCTGACCCCGAGGCCGAGAACCGCTACGTGGAGATCTGGAACCTGGTGTTCCCGCAGTTCTTCCGATCTGCCGACGGGTCGCTGTCCAACCTGCCCAAGCCCGGGATCGACACCGGAGCGGGCCTCGAGCGAATGCTCACCGCCATCAACGGCGCCTCCACGGTCTACGACGTCGATCCTCTGCAGCGTCTGGTGGAGGTGGCGCAGTCGATCACCGGCCGCACGCTCGGTCGCGACGAGCGCACCGACGTCGCCCTCAAGGTGCTCGCCGACCACGCCCGCACGATCACCTTCCTCGTCGGCGACGGGATCGTGCCGTCGAACGAGGACCGCGGCTACGTGCTGCGCCGGGTGATCCGTCGGGCTGTGCGCTACGCCTACCTCCTCGGCGTCGAGCGCGATCTCTCGGCCCCGCTCATCGGTGCGGTCGTCGAGGCCATGGCCGACGGCTATCCGGAGCTGCGGGCCGACCAGGACCGCATCGTCGGGATCGTCGAGCGCGAGGAGGGCCGCTTCCGGGAGACCCTCAAGCGCGGCACCAGCCTCCTCGATGCCAAGGTGGCCGAGCTCGCCAAGGGACAGGCCCTGGATGGCGACGTCGCCTTCGATCTGTACGAGACCTACGGCTTCCCGCTCGAGGTCACCCAGGAGATCACCGCCGAGCTGGGCATCGAGGTCGACTTGGGCGGCTACCGCGCCGCGCTGGCCAGGGCCCAGCAGGTATCGAAGGCGGGGGCCAAATCGGGGCAAGACCTGTACGCCAACTTCACCAGCTTCCAAGAGATCCTCGACGCCCATGGCCCCACGGAGTTCGTGGGCCGGGCGGAGACCGAGAGCAAGGCCATCGTCCTCGCGGTCGTCCACGCCGCCGACGGCACCGCTTCAGTGTTCCTCGACCGCACCCCGTTCTACGCTGAGAGCGGTGGGCAGGTGGGTGACACCGGCCTCGTGACGACGGACACGGGCCGCGCCGAGGTGCTCGACACCACCTTCGGCCTGCCGGGCCTGCATCGTCACCAGGTGCGCATCACCGAGGGCACCATCGAGCCGGGCCAGGACGCCACGGTGGCCATCGACGTCAGTCGCCGCGATGCCATCCGTCGCAATCACACCGGCACGCACGTCCTGCACTGGGCGCTCCGCAAGGTCTTGGGTGACGACGTGAAGCAGCAGGGGTCGCTCGTGCAGCCGGACCGCCTGCGGTTCGACTTCGGCCCTGCCGATGCGCTGACGCGCGCTCAGGTCGAGGAGATCGAGGATCTGGCCAACCGCGAGATCCTGGCCAACGATCCCGTGCGTCACTACGAGACCACCAAGGCGGAGGCGGCCAACCTCGGTGCCATCGCCTTCTTCGGCGACAAGTACGGGGACGTCGTGCGGGTGCTCGAAGCCGGTCGCCACTCGATCGAGCTGTGCGGGGGCACCCACGTGCGCGCGCTGGGCGACATCGGTCCGGTGAAGATCGTGTCGGAGTCCTCGATCGGGGCCAACCTCCGGCGCATCGAGGCTGTCACCGGCACGGGTCCGATCGACCGTCTGCGAGACGAGGAGCTTCGCCTGGCCGAGCTGGCCGAGGTCCTCAACGTCCCGGTGGCCGAGGTGGTGGACGGTGCACGCAAGCGGGTCGAGGAGGTCAAGGCGCTCCGGGACGAGGTGAAGGCCCTGAAACGCCAGGCGGCGGGTGGGCAGGCCTCCGCGCTGGCGGCCAGGGCCATCGACGGCGTGGTGGTCGAGCGCCTCGATGGCCTCGAGCGGGACACGCTGCGCGACATCGCGTTGGCCCTGCGCGACCAGTCTGGCCTGCGGGCTGTGGTGCTCGGCACCGCCCCCGAGGGGGGAGGGGCGGCGCTGGTGGCCGCGGTCACGCCCACCAGTGGCTTTGACGCCTCGGCCCTCCTTGTCGACGCCAAGAAGCTGATCAAGGGTGGTGGCGGCCAGGATCCACTTCTGGCGGTGGCCGGTGGCAAGGATGCAGCGGGCCTCGATGCAGCCCTCGAAGCGGTGCGGACCGCAGCTGGCATCAGCGGCCGATGAGGGCGCTGGGCATCGACCTCGGCACCAAGCGGATCGGCGTGGCCTTGGCCAACAGCGAGGGCACCGTCGCCACGCCCTACGAGGTGGTGACGCGCTCCAGAGACAGGGCCGGTGACCACCGTCGAATAGCGGCGCTGGCCGCGGAGACCGGTGCCGAGGCGCTGGTGGTCGGCCTGCCGCTATCGCTCGACGGCTCGGTGGGTTCTGCGGCGTCGGCCGCCCAGGCGGAGGCCGCGGAGCTGGCCGCTGCCACCGGCCTGCCGGTGGAGCTGTGGGACGAGCGACTCACGACGGTGTCGGCGGAGCGCGACCTCAAGGCGCTCGACCTCAACGCGCAGGCTCGCCGCCGGGTTGTCGACAAGGTCGCCGCGACGGTCATGCTGCAGGCCTGGCTCGACCACCGGCGCCTGAGCGCCGCACCCGAGGACACCAAGCGATGAACGACGAGAACCCCTTCGACACGGAGGAACGGCCCGACGAGCCCGGAGGGCGTCGACCGGGTCCGCGACAGCCCGCGCCTCGCCACATCCGCCGCGAGCCCCCCGACCGGCTTGACGACCCGGACGACGAGCTCGAGGAGGAGTACGAGTACGACGACGACCTGGACGTCGAGGAGCTCGAGCACGACTACGTGGAGCTGCGCCGCGAGTCGTCCCGTGGCCGTCGGGTGCTCACCGTGCTGCTCGTCCTCGTCGCCACGCTGGCGGTGGTCGTGGCCGGTGCGGTCGTGTGGGTGCAGCGCCAGATCGATCCGCCAGGCAACGCCGGTGCGCTCCGTTCGATCGTTGTCCCCGAGGGTTCCACGTCTGACGAGATCGGCGCCCTGCTCGCGGACGAGGGGATCATCGCCAACGACCTGGTCTGGGGTTGGTACCTCCGCATCAACGGGGGCGGCCCGTTCCAAGCGGGCACGTACGAGCTGCGCGACAACAGCGCCATCGCCGAGGTGATCGACGTGCTCACCGCCGGTCCGGCGCCGATCGAGGAACGCTCCTTCACGCTGCCCGAGGGTCTGACCGTGCCGGAGGCCCTTGCTCACCTGGCCGATCCGGAGCTCGGGTTGGGTCTCGACGTCGCGACGATGCAGGCGCTGCTCGACAGTGGTCAGATCCGTTGGTCGGGTCAACCGGCCGACCAGCCGTCGAACGAGGGGATCCTGTTCCCGGAGACGTACCGAATCGACGCCAAGGCCGACGAGCAGGCGGTGCTGCAGCTCCTCGTCGCTCAGCTCGACAAGGTGATGACCGAGCTCGATGTGGGCTCGGCCCAGGATCGCTTCAACCTCACGCCCTACGAGGTGCTGGTGGTGGCGTCGCTCATCGAGGAGGAGACGAAGGTGGACGAGGAGCGACCGATGGTGGCCCGGGTGATCTACAACCGCCTCACGCAGGGCATCCCGCTCGGGATCGATGCCACGTCTCGCTACGAAGCGGTGCTGGCAGGCCGAGACCGTGAGGACATCGACTTCGAGAGCGACTCGCCCTACAACACCCGTCGCATCGCCGGGCTGCCACCCACACCGATCGCCTCGCCCGGCCGGGCCAGCATCGAGGCCGCGCTCAACCCGGCTGAAGGACCGTGGATCTACTACGTACTCGAGGACGCCGACGGCCACCACTTCTTCACGGACAGCAACCGCGAGTTCATCGCCGCCAAGGCGCGCTGCCGCGACGCCGGGCTCGGCTGCGGCTAGGCCGTGATCAGCGGATCCACCCGAGCGGCAGGTGTGATCGGCTCGCCGGTCCGGCACTCGTTGTCGCCGTCGATCTTCAACGCCGCCTTCCTGGCGGCCGGGCTCGACTGGGTCTACCTCGCCTTCGAGGTGCCGGAGGGGGCGGCCGGCCTGGCCATGGCCGGTGTACGGGCGCTGGGCCTCGAGGGGCTGTCGGTCACGATGCCGCACAAGGCCGCAGTGATCGTGGGCCTCGATTCGCTCTCCCGGGACGCCGAAGCGCTCGGCGCCGTGAACTGCATCTCGCGACGGGGTGCGCTCCTGCACGGTGACAACACTGACGGTGTGGGGTTCATCGACGCCCTCCGAGTTGACGAAGGCATCGAGGTCTCCGGGGCGCGTTGTGTCGTGGTGGGGGCCGGAGGGGCCGGTCGGGCGGTCACCCGGGCCCTTGCCCAAGCAGGAGCGGCCTCGATCGTGGTGATCAACCGCTCGGTGGGGCCGGCCGAGCGGGCCGTCGCGCTGGCCGGACCAAGGGCCCGTGTCGGCACCTCGGACGATTTCGAGGTGGCCGACCTCGTGGTCAACGCGACCCCGCTCGGGATGGGCGTGGTGGTGTCCACCGCCGGGGAGCCCGAGCCGCTCCCTGTCGACGTGACCCGTCTCGGTCCGGGACAGGTGGTGATCGACCTCGTCTACCACCCAGCCATCACGCCGCTCCTCGCGGCGGCCCACGAGCGTGGCCTTCGGGCCGTCAACGGCCTGGGGATGCTCATCCACCAGGCTGCTCACGCTTTTCGTCTCTGGACGAACGAGGATCCTCCGTTGGAGGCGATGAGCGC
The DNA here is from genome assembly GCA_036781345.1 of Acidimicrobiales bacterium. GTDB lineage: Bacteria > Actinomycetota > Acidimicrobiia > Acidimicrobiales > VFJN01 > VFJN01. The sequence continues at coordinate 6,711 of DAIQBC010000054.1, forward strand.
GGCGGCGTTGGCGGGTCTGGCGCATCGCGATCACCCCTGACGAGGGGACCCGGGAAGCCAGGAATCAGGTGAAGTCCCTGGCGGTTCCTGCCGATGGGTACAACGACCCATTCGCGACCGGAGGTCTGCGTGGCCCTGCGAGGGACCCTCGACACATTCGCTCTGCCTGACGTGCTGCGCCTCCTCGGCGCCACGAACAAGACCGGTCGCCTGCGGATCACGGGCGACCGAGGCACCGGGAGCGTCTGGGTGACGTCCGGCGAGGTGTCGTCGGTCGAGGCTACACACGCGCCCCATGCCCACGAGCCCGTCGACGCCCTGTTCGAGCTGCTTCGCTTCCAGGACGGCTCGTTCACCTTCGACGCCGGCGCAAGTCACGATGAGCCCGGGAGCCCGACGGACGTCGAGCACCTGCTGGCGCAGTCCGAGACGCTGCTGGGCGAGTGGCATGAGATCGAGGCGGTGGTCCCGTCGATGGACCTGTGGGTCGCGCTGCGATCGACCCTGCCCGAGTCCGAGGTCACGCTCGACCGGAGCCGCTGGTCGACCATCGTGGCGGTGGGCGCCGGAGCGACGGTCAGGCGGATCGGCGATGAGCTGTGCCTGAGCGAGCTGCCCGTGTCCCGAGCGATCAAGGACCTCGTCGAAGCTGGTCTGGTGGAGATCGCCGAGGTGGCTCCCAGTGGCTCCGCATGGGCTGCCGGTGGGGCACGGGACGAGCCCGCCCGCCCGCTCGTGGCTCCCCAGGTCGACGAGTACGCAGGCGAATCGGGATCCGCCGCTGTGGCGGGTCCTGTCGAGGACCCGATGGTCCAGGAAGAAGAGGTGCCGGCCGCGCCGAAGACGGCGTCCGGGCCGCGTGCGCGACGAGCCCGGGCCACGGCTACCCCGCCTCCCGAGGACACGGGGATCTTCGTCCCGCTCGAGCTGCCGGGTCGGGGCGCGCCGGCGTCCTACGACGGAGAAGACACGGCCCCTACCAAGGCCCCAGCGAAGTCGGCCCCGAAGGCGGCGCCCCGGGCCGCCTCGAAGGCCGCACCGGCCGCCGCGGCGTCAACGGAGTCAACCGCAGAGGAGCTCGACGAGCTGGCGGCCGCCTTCCCCGGTCTGGCCGACCGCGTGCACGCCGACACTGACCTCGAGGACGTCGAGGAGCTGGCGAAGCAGCTGGCCACCCTTTCGCCGCGGGCGGCCAAGGCCATCCGTGCGGCGGCGGCCGCCGGGGGAACGTCCGACGACGGTTCTGACGACGGCGAGGACCAACCCCTCAGCCGGGGCCTCCTGCTGAAGTTCCTCTCGTCGGTCAAGAGCTGACGACGATCCACCCGCGCGGCCACCGCCGGCGGCCATGCTTTGCGGATGCGCATCTCCTCACGTCGCCTCGGCGAGTTCCTGGTGGCCCGCCGGGTCCTGTCGCGGGACGTGCTCGACGAGCTGCTGGCCCGGGAGGCGGCCGAAGGGGTCCACCTCACCAACCTCCTTGTGGTCGGCGAGATCGTGAGCGAGCAGGATCTCATGGCGGCGGTGGCAAGCGAGCTCGGCGTGCCCCACGTCGACCTCGCTGAGCGGTCCATCCTCCCCGACGTGTGGGGTCTGGTGCCGGAAGACCTCGCCCGCGGCTACTTGGCTGTCGCGCTCGAACGGCGACCGGACGGCGTGGTGGTCGCCATGGGAGATCCGGGAGACCTCGCCGGTGTGGCCGCGATCGAAGCCGACCTCGGTGTGACGGTGCTGGCGGCGGTGGCCGTGCACGACGATCTCGTGCGGCTGATCGGCCAGATGTACGGCCCCGGGCCGGCGGGCGCCACGTCCGATGCCGCGGACGTCGAGCGCGGCGATGGTGACGGGGCGACCGATCCTCGCACGGCCCGCGTCCAGCTCGACGAGCTGCTCGACCGCGTCATGGAGATGGGCGGTTCGGACCTTCATCTGGCCGTGGGCTCGCCCCCGGTCGTTCGGGTCCAGGGCGAGCTCCATCGCCTCAAGGGCATGGCGACCCTCAACGGCTCTGACGTCCGGCGACTGGTGTTGGGCATGCTCACGCAACGGCAGCGGGAGCGCTTCCTCCAGGAGGGGGAGCTGGCCACCTCCCATGCCATCCCGGGCAAGGGCCGGTTCCGGGTCTCTGCCTTCGTGCAGCGGGACTCGGTGGGAGCGGTCCTGCGATTGGTGCCGGCGGAGATCCCGGCTCCTGAAGACCTTGGCCTCCCTGACGAGGTCATCGAGTGGGCGGATCACCGCAAGGGGCTCATCCTCGTGTGTGGGCCGCACGGCTCCGGCACGTCGACGACGCTGGCCGCGTTGATCGATCGCATCAACCGCGCTCGGGCCTGCCACATCCTCACGCTCGAGCAGCCCATCGAGTTCCTGCACACGCACCAGGCCGGGCTGGTCAACCAGCGTGAGGTGGGGGAGGACACGGCGTCGTTCGAACGCGGCCTGCGCTACGCCCTCCGTCAAGACCCCGACGTGCTGATGGTGGGTGAGCTGCCCGACGTCGAGACGATCCGGATGGCGATGGCTGCCGCCGAGACCGGTCAGCTCGTGCTGGCCACGCTGCGCACGGTGGACGCCGTGAAGACCATCGAGCGGATCATCGACGTCTTCCCGTCCGAGCAGCAGTCCCAGGCCCGTTTGCAGCTGGCCACCACGCTGCGGGGCATCGTGGTCCAACAGCTGGTCCCCGCGATCGACGGCGGCGTCGCACTGGCGGCCGAAGTGCTGCTGCCCACCCCAGAGGTCGTGAAGTGCATCCGTGCCGGTGACGGCGCCAGCCTGGCCAAGGCCATCGTGGGCGGCGTGGCGAGCGGCATGGGCACCATGGACCAATCGCTGGCCGAGCTCGTGCAAGAGGGCTTGGTCGACATCGAGGTTGCCGCGGAGCGCGCGGTCGATCCCGCCGAGCTCCGCTACCTGACCTCCGGCCCCTCCTGATCCCTCCTGCCGTGCGCGTCGTCATCGTCGTGGGTGCTGCGCTCCTGGGGCTCCCGGTCGGGGCCGTGCTCAACGTGCTCGTCGACCGTGTCCCGCACCGGGCCTCGCTCCGTGGTTCGCGAGACGGCGAGGCCCGCCCCCCCGTGTCGTGGCTCGGCCTCCCCGCGCAGCCGTGGGTGCTGCGCACCGGGAGGCGCGACGACGGTGATCCGCTGCCGATTCGCTGGCTGTGGGTGGAGGCAGCCACGGTGGGGGTGTTCACGCTCCTTGCCGCCCGTTTCGGCAGCACATGGGTGTTGCTCCCACTGCTCGTGCTGGGGGCCTGCCTGGTGACGGTGTCGGTGATCGATCTGCAGCTCCAGCGCATCCCGGACCGCATCACGTTCCCGAGCCTGGCGCTGGCCGTCCCGCTGATCGTGGTGGTATCGGTGCAGCAGGACCACGCGGAGGCGATCCAGGCTGCGCTGATCGGCAGCATCACCTACTTCCTGCTTCTGCTCGTCACCCATCTCGTCTACCCCGCCGGGATGGGGTTCGGTGACGTCAAGCTGGCGCTGGTGATGGGCCTCTACCTCGGATGGATGGGCTGGACGTCGACCTACCCGGTGCTCGGGCCAGTTCGTCTGGTGCTGTACGCGCTGATGCTCGGCTGCATCATCGGCGTGGTGTTCGGTCTCGCGATCCAGGTCATGACGAAGCGCCGGGGTGCGTTCGCCTTCGGTCCGGCGCTGGCGGCGGGCTGCCTCGTGGTGGTCCTCTTTGCGGCCGACCTTCGCGTCTGACGGCGTGGTGCGCCCCGAGGCGGCCTCTGGTACAACGTCCCCACCAGAACCCGGGGGAGACCCGACGATGGCTGTTTCGACCGAGCGCGACCCGGCTGCCACCCGCGCCGCACTGGCCGGGTGGCTGGCGGCGCGCACCGGCGCCGACCTCGTCGAGGTGGGCGAGGTCAGCATCCCAGGGTTGTCGGGGTTCTCCAACGAGACGCTGCTGTTCGAGGCCACGTGGGGCGGCGAGGTGCATCCACTGGTGATCCGCGTGGAGCCCACGGGCCACACCGTCTTCCCCAGCACTGCCTTCGACACGCAGGTCCAGGTGATGCGGGCCCTCGCCGATGAGGGCAGCGTGCCGGTGCCACCTGTGCTCTGGTTCGAGCAGGGCACGGACGTGCTCGGCGCCCGCTTCATCTGCATGAAGCGGGTGGGCGGGGACGTGCCGGCTGACAACCCCTGCTACCACGCGGAGGGGTGGATGTGTGCCCTCGACGCCGCTTCTCAGCGGCGCGTGTGGGACAACGGCCTCGACACGATGGCGTCCATCCACCGCCTCGATCGAGCGGCCATCGGCCTAGGTTCGATCCGGGCCGTCTCCCCTCGCCAACAGCTCGAGCTGGACCGTCAGTACCGCGCCTTTGCCGCTGGGGACGAGGACTACCCGCCGGTCGACCGGGCCTTCGAGGTGCTGGCCGCCACCGTGCCGCCGGCCGATCCCGATCCGGTGCTCTGCTGGGGTGATTCCCGCATCGGGAACATGATCTTCGCCGCCGACCAGTCGGTGGCGGCGGTCCTCGACTGGGAGATGGTGACCGCCGGGGACCCGGTGCAGGACCTGGCGTGGTACCTCCTGCTCGACCGTCACCACGTGGAGGCCTTCGGCGTGCCCCGCCTGCCCGGCCTGCCCTCGCGGGCAGCGACGGTGGCCCGGTGGGAGGCGGCCAGCGGCCGCTCGGCCGAGCACCTCGGCTGGTACGAGCTGCTCGGCGCGGCCCGCTACGCCTCGATCATGAGCCGGGTGATGACCCTGCTCGACCACAGCGGCGTGTTCCCCGGTGCCGCCGAGATGGCCCTCGACCAGTCCGGCAGCCAGCTGCTCACCCGCATGCTCGACGAGCAGGCCTGACCCGTACCAGGAGATCCCGTGCTCTCACCCCTCGACGACCTGCCGATCCACCAGGTCGCCCAGCCCATCCGCCAGCCCGGCACCAGCGACCGCAACTTCTACGACCGCTACTACTTCAACTGCCACCCCTGCTCCGACGAGGCCTTCCTCATCATCGGCCAGGGCCA
>DAIQBC010000055.1:0-11651 GCA_036781345.1 Acidimicrobiales bacterium
TCGGCGACCTCGACGGCTCGATCCCGGTGGAGGACGTGGAGACGCTGCGAGCCCGCCTGGCCGAGCTCGAGGTGCCGACGGAAGTGGTGCGCTTTGCCGATGCCGAGCACGGCTTCCACTGCGACGTCCGCCCGAGCTTCAACGCCGACGCGGCCACTGACGCTTGGGCCCGCACGCTCACCTGGTTCACCGATCTCCTGGCCTGACCGCCGGTGGGGGCAGGGTCGGTAACGTCGGCCCCATGTTCCGACAGCGCGCCGACCGGGCCCGGGCCCGGATGCGGGAGCTCGACGTCGATGCCGTCCTCCTGTCGGTGGGTCCCGACCTGCCCTACCTCACCGGCTACGAAGCCATGCCCCTTGAGCGCCTCACCATGCTCGTGTTGCCCGCCGACGGTGACGCCACGCTCGTGGTCCCCCGCCTGGAGGCGCCCCGAGTCGTCGAGCGGCCCGACGTGTTCTCAGTGCGATCGTGGGACGAGACCGACGACCCGGTGGCCATCGTCGCCGGGCTTGCAGGCACGGCGGGAACCGTGGCCATCGGGGACCGCACGTGGGCCCGCTTCCTCGTCGACCTCCAGAGCGCGATGCCCACCGCACGGTTCACTCGGGGGGGTGAGGTGATGGGGCCATTGAGGGCCCGGAAGGATGCCGCCGAGGTCGAGGCCCTGCGCCGGGCCGGCGCGGCGGCCGACAGGGTGGCGGCCGAGCTGCAGCGCGGCGACATCGAGCTGGTCGGGCGCACGGAGGCCCAGGTGTCGGCTGAGCTGGGCCATCGGCTGCGCGCCGAGGGACATCACCGCGTCAACTTCGCCATCGTGGCCGCCGGGGCCAACGCGGCGAGCCCCCACCACGAACCCGGCGACCGGGTGATCACCGACGGCGAGGTGGTGCTGTGCGACTTCGGCGGCACCATGCTCGGCCCAGACGGCATTGGCTACTGCTCCGACATCACGCGCTGCGTGCACCTCGGGGAGCCCGACGCAGAGACGGCCGAGGCCTACGCCGTGCTGCTCGAGGCCCAGCAGGCCGCCGTGGCCGCGGCTGTGGTCGGCACGCCATGCGAGGAGGTCGACGCCACCGCCCGGCGCATCATCACCGAGGCCGGGTGGGGCGAGCAGTTCATCCATCGAACGGGCCACGGGATCGGCATCGAGGAGCACGAGGAGCCCTACATCGTCTCGGGCAACGGCACGCGGCTCGAGCCGGGTCACGCCTTCTCGATCGAGCCCGGCATCTACGTCCCGGGTCGCTTCGGCTTCCGCCTGGAGGACATCGTGGTCGCCGCCGAGGCCGGCCCCGACTCCCTCAACCGCGCCGACCACGACCTCGCCCTCCTGTAGCCCCACCCGGCAACCTGTGGCGATCTCGCACCAGGACGGTGCGGATTCGCGACGAGTTGCGGGGGTCGACGGTCGCAGCCGTACGCTTCCCGGGCTGTGATCCGCCTCGACGCCGCCACCGTGCTCCTGCAGTGGGCGGTGGGTGGGCTGTTCTTCTGCTGGATCACCACGCGGCGCCGAGAGGTGTCGCTCGGCTACGGGTGGTTGCTGCGCGGCACGTACCTGCTCATGGCGGTGGGTGCCGTCGCGACCGGGGTGCGCTACGGCGAGGCCGTCCCGGTGCGGGACGTGGCCAGCGCCGGGGTGGCGCTGGCGGCACTGGCGTCGCTGATGGTGTCGGTGCAGCGACGCACGGCGGGCGTGGCGGGGGAGCGCGAGCGCGACACGGCCCGCAGCGCTCGCGTGGCGGCCATGACCGGCATCGAGCGAGAGCGAGAGGCCCGAGACACCGCGGCGGCCGAGTTCCCGCCGGTCCTCGACCTTGTGGCGCCCACCATCGGGCTGGTCGGCCTCGTCGCGGCTGGGATCGCTGCGGGTGACCCGCCGGTGCTCTCCGTGGCCAGGGTCGTGGTGGGCGCGGCCTTCCTCGGCGCCGTGACCGACGCCATGCTGCTGGGCCACTGGTACCTGGTGCAGCCCGGCATGCCCCGGGCGCCGCTCCTCGAGCTGATCCGCTGGCTGGCGGCCACGTGGCCCTTCGAGGTGGCGGTGCTGCTGTGGCCCACCGGCATGACGTCGGTGCTCACCGGAACCATCGACGACGGCTACAACGGCATCCTTGGGTGGATGTGGATCGCCTGCGCTGTGAGCACCATCGTGCTCGTCGGGGTCACCCGGGCCGCTCTCAAGGAGCGCGAGTACAGCGCGGTCATGGCCGCCACCGGACTGCTGTACCTCGCCATCCTCACCGCCTTCGGCACCGACCTCGTGGCCCGTGCCGTGCTCGCGTAGCGCGCGGCTGCCCCTCAGCGGATGACGGTCGTCGTGGTGCCGGCGGGTACGCGGCGGCCCTCGCTCCGATGGACCTCGATCTGGCCCATGCCGGCGCGGAGGTGGAGCACGAGCGTGCCCCCGGTGGCGCCTTCCTCGTCGAACTGGTCCGTGCTGAGGCCGACACCCTCGTGGTTCAAGCCGAGCACCCTCGACTCACCGGCGCCAACCCTCGTGTCGACGTCGACGGCGACGTCGGTCGGCACGAGGACGACGAGGTGGCCGATGCCCACGCTCGCCTCCACCGAGAGCTGATCACCCGCGGGTAGATCGATGGCGGACAGGTCCAGCGTCCCCTCGCCCACGCTCATCTCGTACGGAGGGTCGATGTCGGCCACTCGTTGCGGCGCCCAGACCTGTTGACCCATCGGCCCCGACAGCGGGATGTCGACCACGGCGGTGACGGCGAGGGCACCCCCCACAAGAAGAGCCGGCAGGAGCAGCAGTCGGCTGCCACCGACGACCATCCCGATGCCGATGATGAGGAGGCCCACGGCGAGCCCGGTCTGCAGCGTGACACCAGTGAGCCGGGCCAGCCCACCCCACACCAGCAGTGTGCCGAGGACGATCGGCCCGACCAGACCTCGACGCGCCGCCCGCTCCGTTGCCTCATCGGGTCCGTTCGGCGTAGGGATCGCCCAAGGGGTAGCGGGGGTACCTCTGCCGGGGGTGTCACCGGCCGTGCTGACGTCGGCCGACGCATCAGTGTCGGTCAGGGTCGCGAGGTCGGAGGGCCCCGAGTCCCACCGTGCCCCAGGGGCCGGCGGGGATGGCGGGCTCGCGGCGTTCTGCGGCTCGCGCCGCAGAAGCAGCCAGGCGCCCAAAGCCATCAGACCGAGCGGGAAGACCCAGTGCCGGGCCGGTGACCACCAGTCTCCCCAGAGCACGCTGAAGGCGAGGGCCAGGAGCAGGACGCCGAGGATCTGCCGGCCCCGATCCCCGTGGCCGAGCTGGGTCGGCGTAGGGCCGGGACTCGGGCCCGCGGCCGCGGGCACGAAGATCCACGCCAGGAGGTAGACGAAGACGCCTGGTCCGCTGACGGCCAGCGCCACCGCGGCGATGCGGACGATCACCGGGTCCACGTTGAAGTACTCGGCCAGACCCGCGCAGACACCGGCGATGGGGCCGGCGTCCGGCCGCCGACGGAGCTCCCGCGGCCCAGGCCATCCGGAGGGCGGCGGGGGGACCGCGGGGGCTGGGTCGGGGGTGGTGTTGGTGGGGGCGTCCATGACCCCAGCATCGGCCTGCGGCCCCGTGCCCGCAATCGGGGATGTCCCTGAGCGCAGCTCAGCGCAGCCAGGGTCGGCTCAGCACTGGTCCCGATGCCCATCGCGGGGCGGTCGTGCGATCATCGACGGGCCATGGTCAGTCGTCTCCCTCTCGATCAGCGCCCGTCCCTCGTGCCGGCCGCGCTGCGCCGGTCCGGCGACGACCGTGTGGTGGCGGGGGTCTGCGGAGGTCTCGGCCGCCATCTGGGTGTCGATCCCATGGCGCTGCGCCTTGCCCTCGTGGTGCTCACCGTGGCCAACGGGCTGGGACTGCTCCTCTACCTGGCCGCATGGGCACTGGTGCCGTCGGGCGAGGCGTCCCTCGAGCCGACCGGCGACACGTCGCCCGGGTCGACCGAGCGGACGGTCGGCCTCGGCTTGCTCACCCTCGGCGCCCTGCTGCTCTTCGCCCGGGCGGGGCTGCTCTTGCCCGCGGGGGTGGTGTGGGCGGTGGCGCTGTCGGCGACCGGCCTAGCACTGGTGTGGGCCCGTACCGACGAGGCCAGCCGCACCCGCGGTCTGCTGGTCAGGATCGCCGGCGGAGGGATCCTGCTCGTCGTCGGGCTCGGGCTGCTCTTCGCGTCCGGTGGCGTGCTCTCGACCATCGGTGGGCTCGGGCTGGCGGTGCTGGCCACCGGCGTCGGCGTGACGCTGCTGCTCGGGCCGTGGATCGTCCGCCTCTGGCGGGACCTCGACGTGGAGCGGCGCGAGCGCATCCGGTCGGAGGAGCGCTCGGAGATGGCGGCCCACCTGCACGACTCCGTGCTGCAGACCCTCGCGCTCATCCAGCGGGCCGACGCGCCCGGCCGCGCCCGCTCCCTGGCTCGGCGTCAGGAGCGTGAGCTGCGGGCGTGGTTGTTCGACGAGCGGCCGCCCGACGGTGAGGGCGCGGCGTCCACGATCGCGGCGGCGCTGGAACGAGTCGTCTCCGACGTCGAGGACCGCCACGACGTCGAGGTCGACCTCGTCGTGGTGGGGGACTGCCCCATGGAGCCCCGGCTCGACGCGTTGGTGGCGGCGCTCCGGGAGGCGGCCTTCAACGCCGCTCGGCACGCCGGGGTCGACGAGCTCTCGGTGTACGTGGAGGTGGAGCCCGAGCGGGTGACCGCCTATGTGCGCGATCGCGGCGCCGGCTTCGTGCTCGACGCCATCGAACCGGGCCGAGTGGGCGTGCGGGAGTCGATCATCGGCAGGATGAGCCGCCACGGAGGCCGAGCCGAGGTGCACACAGCGCCTGGTGAGGGCACCGAGGTCGTGCTGGAGACGGGTAGGACCCCTTCGCTCGAGGAATGCCCATGAGCGCTCCGCGGGTGTTCCTCGTGGACGACCACCAGATGTTCCGGGCCGGTGTGCGCGCCGAGCTGGGCGACGCTGTGGAGGTGGTCGGCGAGGCGGGCGACGTCGAGTCGGCCGTCCAGGGGATCCGTGCCTCCGATCCCGAGGTGGTCCTCCTCGATGTGCACCTCCCCGGCGGCGGCGGCAAGGCCGTGCTCGAGACGATCAAGTCGGAGCGCCCCGATCTCGTGTTCCTGGCCCTGTCCGTGTCCGACGCCGCCGAGGACGTCATCGCCGTCATCCGAGCCGGTGCGCGTGGCTATGTCACCAAGACCATCTCGTCGGCCGATCTGGCCGGTGCCATCGTCCGCGTGCGCGACGGCGACGCGGTGTTCTCGCCGCGCTTGGCCGGGTTCGTGCTCGACGCCTTCTCCGGCGCCCCTCCTACCGAGGTGTCCGACCCACAGCTCGACCAGCTCAGTCCACGCGAGCGCGAGGTCATGCGGCTGATCGCCCGTGGCTACACGTACAAGGAGATCGCTCGGCGCCTGTCGTTGTCGGTGAAGACGGTGGAGACCCACGTGTCCGCGGTTCTCCGCAAGCTCCAGCTCTCGAGCCGCCACGAGCTCACCCGCTGGGCCACCGACCGCCGCCTGATCTAGCCGTCGGCGAACAAGCTGTCGACGCAGCCCTCCGGTGCGCTCACGGGGTTGCACCGAGCGGGTCCGCTGCCCGGGAGGTCGGTCACGTAGCCGGGGAAGCGGGGGTCCTCTCGCTCGTAGTCGGTGCTGACGATCTGCGCGCCGCTGGCGAAGGCGGCGGCCCGGCGGGTGGTGTCCCTTGTCCGAGCCTCTGTGGTGTCGGCGTCAGTGCGGGTGCGAACGAGGTATCCCGCCGCCACGAGCTCGCGGATCCGGGGCGCGTCAGTGGTCGGGTCGTTGAGGACCGCGAAGGCGGCGTCGTCGTCGGGGGGTTGCGCGGCCACGAAGATGAGCCGGTCGCGGGTATCGGGGTGCAGCGCCCGGTAGAGGTCGCGCTTCGCGCCCGCGTCGTCCAGGGCGAACACGAACCGGCCGCGCAGACTGTCGACAGCGGGCCACCCCTCGGCCTCGATGGCGTCGCGCAGCGTGTCATGGTCGCCCTGAACGTCGGCCACGGTGACGAGCTGGTCCTCAGCCAGGACCGAGCGGATCTCCGCGTCGAGGGCGGTGAAGGTCGCCTCGGAGGCGGGGATGGGCTGCACGAACCCGAGGTTGAGCGGATCGGGGATCGCACCGTCCTTGGCCTCGATCTGGACCACGATGGGGAGGTGGTCCGGATGGGCGTCCGACCACGTGCGGAGCTCGGTGAGGCAGATCACGAAGGTGTGACAGGTGGAGCGGTAGTCCACCTCCTGGATGTGGAACACCTTGAAGCCGGGCTCCCGCATTGCGGGGTCGATGGGCTCGAGCCCGAGCAGCGACTGGGCCTTCGGCGTGGCGAAGCGGCCGCCTTCGGGGTCCTCGAACACGTCGAGCTCGAACGAGCGCAGGCCAAGGTCGAGGCCCTCGGTGAGGGTGGGGTGCGAGTACTCGATGGTGGGCGTGAGGGTGGGGAGGTTCGCGGTGATGACCTGCAAGAGCGCCGGCTCGCCCTCGAGGTGGTAGGCGTTGTGGGCGGCCAGCACCTGGATCTGGTCGAGCCCCACCTCCACCGGGGGCGTTGTGGTCGTGGAGGACGTGTCGTCGCCAGAGCCGCTGCAGGCGTTCAGCAGGGCGAGCGCGAGGCCCGTCCCGGCGGTCAGGAACCGGTGTCCGGCGCTGCTCCTCACGTGGTCCCCCTTTCGATCTGGCGGCAAGTTGGGAATACTCCCACGTATGCCGAGAGCCATCTGGAGTGGGGCCATCAGCTTCGGGCTGGTCAACATCCCCATCAAGCTGTACGCCGCCGTGTCCCGCAAGAACGTGAGCTTCAACCAGCTCGACTCCCGAACGGGCTCGCGGATCAAGCTCAAGAAGGTGTCTGCGGCCGACGGTGAGGAGGTGCCGGCGGAGGTGATCGTGAAGGGCTACGAGCTCTCCTCCGGTGCCTACGTCACGGTGGGCGACGACGAGCTGGCCGCCCTCGACCCCCAGGCCAGCCGGACCATCGACATCGAGGAGTTCGTCGATCTGGCCGACATCGACCCGCTCTTCTACGACTCGGCCTACTACGTGGCCCCCGACAAGGCGACCGCCAAGCCCTACGCCCTGCTCACCCAGGCCATGGAGGAGTCGGGCAAGGTGGGCATCGCCCGCTTCGTGATGCGCTCCAAGCAGTACCTCTGCGCGGTCCGTCCCAAGGACGGCGCCCTTGTGCTCTCGACCATGGTCTACGCCGACGAGGTCAACGATCCGAAGGAGATCGCCGAGATCGCCGAGCTGGAGGACGTGAAGGTCACCAAGAAGGAGCTGGACATGGCGCGCCAGCTCATCGCCTCCCTGTCCGAGGACTTCGATGTCGACCGGTTCGAGGACACCTACCGCAACCAGGTGCTCGGTCTCATCGAGCGGAAGGCGGCCGGCCACACCGAGATCGTGACGCCGCCCGAGCAGATGAGCGAGGACAAGGTCGTCGACCTCATGGCCGCGCTCGAGGCCAGCGTGAAGGAGGCGAAGGCAGCCCGGATGCGCCACCCCGCCGGAGCGCCGGCCGAGGCGGAGGACGCCCAGCCCGCCAAGAAGCGCGCCCGCAAGAGCGCGTAGTGCCCGCCGAGCAGTTCGTCGAGGTCGGCGGACGGCAGCTCAAGGTCTCCAACCTCGACAAGGTGCTCTATCCCGACACCGGGTTCACCAAGGCCGAGGTGATCGATTACTACGTCCGCGTCGCGCCGGTGATGTTGCCGCACATCGCCGACCGCGGCGTCACGCTGCGCCGCTACCCGAACGGCGTCGATGCCACGTCGTTCTTCGAGAAGCGCTGCCCGTCGCACCGACCCGAGTGGATCGGCACCTTCGCCGGGCCAGGCGACCGGAACGGCACGATCGGGTACTGCGCGCTCGACTCGGTGGCGGCGCTGGCGTGGTCAGCCAACATGGCGGCCCTGGAGATCCACGCGCCGATGGCCAGGGGCGATGACATCGAGTGCCCCACGATGTGCGTGTTCGACCTGGACCCCGGCCCGGGCACTGGCATGGCGGAGTGCGCCGAGGTGGCCCTCGACATCCGGGAGGTGCTCGACCGACTGGCTGGGCTGCGCTGCCTCGCCAAGACGTCAGGCTCGAAGGGGCTCCAGCTCTACGTGCCCCTCAACACGTCGCACACTCACGAGCACTGCTCGGAGTTCGCCCTCGCGGTGGCCCAGGTGCTGGAGAAGCACCACCCCGAGCGGGTGACCTCGGCGATGAAGAAGGTGGCGCGCCCGGGCAAGGTGTTCATCGACTGGAGCCAGAACAGCCGGCACAAGACCACCGCCGCGGTGTACTCGCTGCGGGCCCGGTCGCATCCCACCGTCTCGACCCCAGTGACGTGGGCGGAGGTGGAGGCCGCGGCTGATGGTGGTCCCCTCAGCTTCGAGGCGGCGGGCCTGCTCGCACGCGTCGAGGATCGCGGCGACCTGTTTGCCGAGGTCCTCACCGTCGAGCAGTCGCTCCCCGCCGCGGGGGTCCGAGCGAAAACCTAGGGAAAATGGGCATGGATCCGCGTCAACCACGCCGTGAGCGGCCAGACTCTCTCTCCCAGCCAACCATCGTCCAACGGAGGACACACCAATGAACCGACGCGATCTGGTCAAAGCCATTGCCGCCCAGACTGAGGTGGAGGCCAAGACCGTCGACGCCGTGCTCAAGGGCTTCACCGACGTCGTCACCGCCGTGGTGTCCAAGGGCGAGCCAGTTGCGATCACGGGCTTCGCCAAGTTCGCCAAGGTCGAGCGCGCCGCCCGCATGGGTCGCAACCCCGCCACCGGCGAGGCCATCAAGATCAAGGCCTCCAAGAAGGCTCGCATCACGCCCCTCAAGGGCTTCAAGGATGCGGTGATGACCCCGAGCCAGGCCCCCAAGCTCAACAAGGGCGTCTACACCCCCGCCAAGTAGGCACGGTCGTGCCGTTCGCGAGGCCCTGGGTCACTCGACCCGGGGCCTCGTCGCGTCACGACCCGGCGTTACCGTTCGGCCCGTCATGACGATCTCTCTGACCCCGATCGGCTGGAACGACCGTTGGGCGGCGCTCCTCGCTGAGCACGGCGCCGACGCCGAGCCGGGACGCGTCCTGCGCCACGATGGCGTGGCCGTGCAAGTGCGGACCCCGACCGGGGACCGCACCGTGAAGTTGCGCCGGGGCATCGACGCCCTCACGGTGGGCGACTGGCTGGTGGTGGAGGGCGAGCAGGTGGTAGCGCTGCTCGACCGCGCGTCGCTGCTGCGTCGGCGTGCCGCTGGTGGGGAGGACGTGCAGCTGCTCGCGGCCAACATCGACCTCGTGCTCCTCGCCTGCGGCCTCGACCGGCCTGTCACCGCCGGACGCATCCAGCGGGGCGAGGCACTGGCATGGGATGCCGGCGCCCACCCGGTGCTCGTGCTCACCAAGGCCGACATGGCCGATCACCTGCCTGGCCTGCTCGCTCGCCTTGACGAGGAGCACGCCGGGCTGGAGCGGTTGGTCACGTCGGCGACGACCGGTGAGGGGATCGACGAGCTACGCGATCGGCTGGCGGGGAGCACGGCAGTGCTGCTGGGGGAGTCGGGGGCCGGGAAGTCACGCCTCGTCAACGCGGTGCTCGGCAGCGAGGCGGCCCGCGTCGGTGCCGTCCGGGCCGGCGACGCGAAGGGCCGCCACACCACCACCAACCGCCAGCTGCACCTGCTCGCCGGAGGGGGGGTCCTGATCGACTCGCCCGGCATCCGCGAGGTCGGCCTGGCGGGCGACGAGGAGTCGGTCGACGCCACCTTCGCCGATGTCGAGGATGTGGCGACGACGTGCCACTTCACCGACTGCACGCATGAGGGCGACCCGGGCTGCGCCGTGGCCCTGGCGGTGGCCGCCGGCGAGCTGAGCCAGGACCGCGTCGACGCCTATGCCGAGCTGCGGCGTGAGGCGGCCTCGGCCGCGCGCCGGGCCGACGAGCACGAGCGCCGAACCCACGAGCGCAAGTTCACGAAGGCCGTGAAGGCCCACGTGAAGGGCAAGCCGAACAACCAACCGCCGTGACCGCCTCCCCCACGGCCGGGCGGTTCCGCCAAGCGGCGGCGGCGGTGCGGGCCACCTGGCGGACGCCCAACCTGCGTCGAGCCCAGCTGTCGTTCGGCGGCGCCTTCACCGCCGAGTGGGCGTTGCCGGTGGCCCTTGGCGTGCTTGCCTACCGGGACGGTGGTGCCACCGCCGTCGGGATCGTGGCCATGGCCAGGATGGTCCCGTCGGTGATCGTGGCACCGTTGATCGCGGGCGTGCTCGACCGGTGCCGCCGGGAGCGCGTCCTGGTGACGGTGTGCCTGGTGCGCGGGACCGCCCTGGCGGCGGCGGCCCTCTCCGTCGGCATCCTGGACCTCACGACGCCGGCTTACGTCTGCGCGGCGGTGGCCACCCTCGCCCACACGCTGTACCGGCCTGCCCACTCGGCCCTGCTGCCGTCGCTGTGCACCACGCCCGCAGCGCTCACCAGCGCCAACGTGGTGCGGGGGCTGCTCGATTCGCTCAGCGCCCTCGTCGGGCCGCTCTTCGCCGCTGGGCTCATCGCGGTGGCCGACGTGGAGGTCGCTCTCCTCGGGGCCGCCGTGGCGGCGGGATGGGCGGGATGGATGATCGCGCGCGTCGACTTCGAGGCGCCACCGCGGGTCGAGGATGTCGTCTCGTCGAACCCGCTGCGCGATCTGCGGCAGAGTGCAGCGGTCATCCGTCGGCAGCCGGCAGTGGGGGTGCTGTGCCTCCTGTTCTGCGTGCAGACCTTCACGCGCGGTTGCTTCAGTGTGTTCGCCGTGGTGATCTCGATCCGGCTCCTCAACACCGGTGAGGCTGGGGTGGGCTCGATCGCCGTACCCGGGCTCATCGCGCTGCTCGACCCGCGCGGCGCGCTGGTGGTGGCAGGCCTGGTGGCCCCGATCACGGTGGCCCTCTGCTGGTGGCCCTTGATGGCACTCGACCGCACCCTCGTGGTGGAGGGGGTGCTCCTCGATCGACGGCAGCGGCTCGACATGTTCCGGCCCCTGCCCGCCTCCGGTGCGATCGTGGTGGAGCAGGGGACCGTGGGCGACGATGTGTTCGTCCTCGCCGAGGGCTCCGTGGACGTGCTCGTCGATGGTGAGGTGGCGAACCACCTGGACGTCGGAGACTGCTTCGGGGAGATCGCCGCCCTCGACGGAGGCACCCGCTCCTCGACGGTGCGGGCCAGGACGCCGCTGATGCTCCACCGGCTCCCAGGCCACACCTTCCTGAGCGTGGTGACCGGCTACACGCCGAGCCGCGGTGCGGCCGAGATCCTCGTCGGGGCGCGGTTGGCCCACGCCACGCCCGCCGATCGACCGTGACCGCTGCGGAGCGCCTCGAGCGGCGGCGGGCTGGGCTGCCCACGCCGCGGTACCCCGACCTGCCGGTCGTCGCTCAACGGGAGGCGCTGCTCAGCGCGATCCGCGATCACCAGGTGGTGGTGGTGGCCGGCGAGACCGGCTCCGGCAAGAGCACCCAGCTGCCGAAGCTCTGCCTCGAGCTGGGCCTCGGCGTGCGGGGGCTCATCGGCCACACGCAGCCGCGCCGGCTCGCCGCTCGCGCGATCTCCGAGCGGATCGCCGAGGAGCTCGGGAGCGAGATCGGCCAGGCGGTGGGCT
>DAIQBC010000056.1:0-11547 GCA_036781345.1 Acidimicrobiales bacterium
TCACCGCGGGGCGTTGAGGCTCAGGAGTGCTCACACCGCCATCGTAGGGGCGGGGCCCAAGGTGCTCCGACTCGGTTCGTCAACCGACGATCAGGTCGTCGAGCGAGACGAAGCCGAGGCCCCGGGCCCGCAGGCCGTCGATGATCGGCTGGAGAGCGGCGGCGTCGGCCGAGGCCGAACCGACGTGGAGGAGGTAGATGGCGCCCGGCTCGGCGCTGGCCAGGCATCGCGCGGTGATGGCCGACGGGTCGAGGCCCTTCCAGCCCAGTGAGTCCACCGTCCACAGGGCCTCGTAGCGATAGCCCACCGAGCCGACGTCGGCTCGCACCGAGGCGTCCTCGTCGGCGTAGGGAGGGCGGAACCAGGGGCGAGCCGAGCGGCCCGACGCCGCCATGATCGCCGCCTCGGCACGCGCGAGCTGATCGAGGCGGGCGGAGCGCGACAACGCGGGCTCGCCCGTCGAGTAGCCGGTGAAAGACGGGTGGTCCCAGCTGTGGTTGACGAGCTGATGGCCCTCGGCGGCCATCCGCCGCACCAGCGCCGGGTTGGCCTCCGCCCACTCCCCGGTGATGCCGAAGCTGGCGGTGACCCCGTTGGCGCGGAGGGTGTCCAGGATGGCGGCGGCGTAGCCGACGTCAGAGCCGGCATCGAAGGTGAGTGCCACGTCCGGCCGGGTCGGGGGACCGTGCCGGATGGCGACGGCCGGCGTGGACGACAGCGGGGCCGTGGTGGTCGACGAGCGGGAGGTCGAGGTGGGCGTCGACGTGACCGTGGGTCGTGTGCTGGCCGTAGGCGCAGTGCTCGAGGTGATGTCGCTGATGGACGTGGCGGTGGTGGACGTGACGGTGGTCGTCGCCCGGCCGTCGTCGCCTCCGCCCGACATCGCCACGACGGTGGCCAGGAGCACCAGGGCCGCGATCGCGCTCCCGACCATGACACCGAGTCGAGCACGCTCGCCCATGCCTTGATCGTGGCTGTCCTGCGCCGCGAGGGACAGAGCCGAAGGTCACCACTCCCGGGCAAGAGGTGGGCTGCGCAGATCCCTACAGCACGTCGTTGCGGAGGAGGTCGGCGTAGGACTCCCGGTGCACGACTTCGCGCGCCCGGCCGTCCCCGACGAAGACGACGGCGGGCCGCAGCACCTTGTTGTAGTTCGAGCCCATCGAGTGCCCGTAGGCCCCGGTGACCGGCGTGGCCAGCACGTCGCCCACGGCGATGTCGGCCGGCACCTGTGCCTCCCGCACGAGCACGTCGCCCGACTCGCAGTGCTTGCCCACGATCCTCACCCGGCGGGGCCGATCGGCAGTGGCGGCACGAGGCAGGAACGCCTCGTAGCCCGAGCCGTACAGCACCGGCCTCGGGTTGTCCGACATGCCCCCGTCCACCGACACGTAGGTGCGAACGTGAGGCACCTCCTTGATCGTGCCCACCGTGTAGAGCGTGACCGCGGCCTGGGCGACGATCGACCTGCCCGGCTCGGCCGACACCCGGGCGTCAAGACCGGCGGCGCGGCAGGCTGACACGATCGCCGCCCCCCATTCGGTGATCGTGGGCGCCTCCTCGCCTTCCACGTAGGCAACCCCGAGCCCACCGCCGATCGACAGCTCGGGCAGCCCCATCTCTCGCACGTAGGGAGCCACGAGCTCCACGGCCTGGTGGAAGAAGTCCGCCACGAACACCTGGCTGCCGATGTGCATGTGGACACCGACGAGCTCCACCGCCGGCGAATCCTGCGCACGCGCCACGGCGCGGGCGGCGGCGCCGGAGGGAACCCCGAAACCGAACTTGGAGTCCAGCTGGCCCGTGCGGACGAACTCGTGGGTGTGGGCCTCGACGCCAGGAGTGGCGCGGATCAGCACCTTCGACCGGAGGCCGTCCTCGGCGTGCAGCGCCGCAAGGCGCTCGAGCTCGTCAAAGCTGTCCACAACGATCCGTCCCACGCCGGCGACCCGGGCGGCTCGGAGCTCGTCGACGGACTTGTTGTTGCCGTGGAGCACGAGCCGGTCGGCAGGGACGCCCGCCGCCAACGCAACGTGGAGCTCGCCACCGGTGGCGACATCGATGTGCATGCCCTCTTCGTAGGCGAGCCGGGCCATGGCCAGGCACAGGAAGGCCTTCGAGGCGTAGGCCACCCCCTCGCCGAAGGCGGCCACCGCCTCCCGACAACGGGCCCGGAGGTGGGCCTCGTCGTAGACGAACAGCGGCGTGCCGAAGCGCCGGGCCAGCTCCACCACGTCGCACCCTCCGATGCTGAGCCGCCCGTCCTCGCCCACCGCCGCACCGTCGGGCAGCAGGCCTAGCGGCAATGGTCCGCTCATCCGAGGTCCGCGACCGTGGGCGCGATCACATCGCCTCGGGTGCGGACACCCCGAGGAGGTCGAGCCCGATGGCGAGGCCGACCCGGGCGCCCTCGACCAGCCAGAGGCGAGCCTGGGTGAGCTCCGGCGGGACATCGCCGATCACGTAGCAGTCGTGGTAGAAGCCGTGGAAGCGGTCGGCCAGCTCGCGGACCCAGGTGGTGACCTTGTGGGGGGCACGATCGGTGCACGCGATGGCCACCACCTCCGGCAGCTCGTCGAGCTTGCGCAGCAGATCCAGCTCGCGCTCGTGCACGAGCAGGGACAGATCTGCCTCCGCGATCGGGACGCGCGTGATCCCGGCCTCGGCCACCTTGCGGCCAATCGAGTGGATCCGGGCGTTGGCGTACTGCACGTAGAACACCGGGTTCTCGTTCGACTGCGACGTGATGAGATCGAGGTCGATCGTCTGCCTCGTATCGAGCGACTGGAGGAGGAACGTGAACCTGGCCACGTCAGGGCCGACGGCGGCCGCCAGGTCGTCGAGCAGCACCATCGTGCCGGCCCGCTTGGACAGCCGGACCTCCTCCCCATGGCGCACCAGTGACACGAGCTGGCCGAGGATGAGCTCGAGCTCGTTCGGGTCGTGGCCGAGGGCCTGCACGCCGGCTTTCAGGCGCGCCACGTAGCCGTGGTGGTCGGAACCCCAGATGTCGATCAGGAGCTCGAACCCCCGGTTGTACTTGTTGCGGTGGTAGGCGATGTCGGGGAGCAGGTAGGTGGGCTCGCCGTCGGACTTCACGAGGACGCGGTCCTTGTCGTCGCCGAAGTCGGTGGTGCGGAGCCACGTGGCACCGTCTTGGTCGTAGGTCATCCCGCGCTGCCGCAGATCGTCGAGGGCGGCGTCGACCTCACCCGAATCCCCGAGCGCCTGCTCGCTCGCCCAGGTGTCGAACGTCACCCCGATGCGACCGAGGCTCTCGCTGAGCTCTCGCTTCACCCGTTCGTAGCCCCACTCGGCGGGATCCACGTCGTCGGGCATCTCCGCCGCCCACTCGGTGATGTACTCGCCCGCGTAGCCGTCCTCGGGAAGGGCGCGACCCTCCTTGCGGGCGGCGAGAGACGCCCCGAAGAGGCCCATCTGCACGCCGCGGTCGTTCAAGTAGTACTCGCGGTGCACGTCGAAGCCACTGCGCTGGAGGATGCGGGCCAGCGAGTCGCCGAAGGCGGCCCACCGCCCGTGACCTGCGTGGAGCGGCCCGGTGGGGTTGGCCGAGACGAACTCGAGGTTCACCTTCTTGCCGGTCCCGATGTCGGGGCGCGCGTACCCCTGCTCACCTGCGACGATCACCTCGCGGAGGGCATCGTGCAGCCAGGTGTCGTGCAGGTGGAAGTTGACGAAGCCAGGCCCGGCGATCTCCACCCGCTCGACGTGGGCCGGGAGGGTGGCACTGAGGCTCGCCACCAGCTCGCCGGCCAGGTCCCGCGGCACCCTGCCACTGGGCTTGGCCGTGGCCATGGCCACGTTGGACGACCAATCTCCGTGCTCACGTCGACTGGGGCGTTCGAGGTGGATGTCAGCCGGCGGATCGATGCCGACGTCGCGAAGGGCGGCCCGCAGTGCCGAGGCGAGGACGTCGCGGATCACAAGGGCGCCGCTCGTCCTGGGGCGAACCCCTCGGCCAAGTGCACGTCCGGGGTCGGCATCTGGGCATGTTACGCAGCAGGCCGCTCACCTCCGAAGCCGATTGGGCTCGTTCGAGCCCTCGGCCTCCGGTGGTGAGCAGCCGCTGTCCGCCCGATCTGTTCAGGCCACCCGGGTGGCCATCGTCCGCTGACCCGACGCCGGGACGAACAGCTCGCCGGCGCTGGACACCTTCTCGAGGTAGCCGGGGTCGGCGTTCAGGGCGCTGTTCGCAGCCTCGAGCGCCGCGACGTCGGGGGCGCCGCTGATCCAGGCCACGGACCCGAATGTCCCAAACGTCTCCATGAAGAACCCGACCGGATAGCCAGTGACCTTCTCGCTGTGCATCGCCATGTCGATGCTCCAGGCGATGGCCTCGGCATACTTGCCGGCGATCACGGCCCTCGTCGAGGTGATGACCGTGCCCACCGGCGGTGCGTCCCCGCCGCCACCGTGCAACGGCTCGGCGAGGGCGTCCTCGGCCGGCCCGGCCACGAAGTCAGCGCCCTTGGCCAACATCTCGTGGTACTTCGGCTCGGCCATGAGCGTGTTGGTGATCGTCTCCAGCTGGGCGAGCCCTTCGACTCGGGCCGAGTAGACCATCGTGCCCAGCGGCGCGCCGAACTGCACGTTCCACAGCCCGATCTCCACGCCGGTCTTGTCGCTCACGAACGCGCGCATGTCGGACGCGTAGGCCGCGACCTCCAGCGCCGGTCCCGACAAGTGGACGGTACGAGTGAACAGACGCATTGGCTTCCCCTTTGTGTTCCGCTGTGGTCCGCGACCCGGTGGATCGGGTCAGCGAGGCCCCGCCCCCCGGGCGGCCGCCAGGGACACCATGCGCCGTCACGGCCCTGCTGTCCAGGGCCTCACTGCAGTTCGCTCGCTTCGACCTCGCGGCGCGGGTCAGGTCAGCGACGCTCGGCTCGAAGCCTCCGGGCGTGACCCTCGATCGAGGGCCGCACCCGGCCTCGGTGCGGTCCCCCAGTGGGTGCCGCTAGCATCACCTCTTCAGGCGGCAGGTCCCAGATGTCTCCCACTGCTGCTTGTGCATCCCGCCCTCGTAGCTCAGCGGATAGAGCACCGGCCTCCGGAGCCGGTGGCGCAGGTTCGAGTCCTGCCGAGGGCGCCATGTGATCGTCCGCTCGGTCAACGCGGGTCGGTCCGCTGGCTGGATGTAGGATGCGGGCGGCCCACCGAACGGTCGGGCAAGATCCGGAAGGTGGGAGATCATGAGCTCAGGGGCGCGACGTCTCGCGGTGGTCGGAGCAGTCATGGCGCTTGCCGGGCTGATCGGCGTGGTGCCCGCTGATGCCGGGGGCAGCCCCCTCGTGGTGAGTCCCCCCGAGGTGGCACCCGGGGGCACCTTCACGGTCCAAGGAACGGACTGCATCGACAACACGCTGACGGTGTCGGTCGCGGGCCTGGCGCTGTCGAAGACCGTCGAGGTGCTCGAAGATGTGCCCTGGTCCTTGAGCTTCACCGTGCCACCGGACGCGACCCTGGGCACCTACGACATCGTGGTGACCAACGAGGAATGCACGATCGCCAACGGATCGGTCGTCGTCGCCGTGCCGGAGTCGATCTCGCTGAAGAAGACGGTCGGAACGACGCCGGGTGCCTGCGCGACGACCACCACGATCTCCGTGGTCCCTGGCACGACCGTGTACTACTGCTACACGGTCACCAACAACACCCAGTCGCTCCTCGCCACCCACAGCCTCACCGATGACAAGCTCGGTGCGCTGCTCACGAACGTGATGCAGGACCTCCCGCCCGGGGCAAGCGCCAACACGGTCGCCCTCGGCAAGACGGTGTCGGCGGTGGTCAACGCCACCACGACGAACACCGCCACCTGGACCGCCCTCGTCGGACAGATCGTCGAGCGGCGAGTCGCGGCTCAGCAGGCCGGTCCGTTCACCGCCACCGCTGGTGCCACGGTGACCGTCACCGCGGCACCAGCGGTGGCGGCCGCCGCCATCCCCAACTTCACGGGCTAGGTCCGCGCTTCCAGCGCGCACCACAGCGCGACGCTGTCTCGCCCACGGCGGCGCGGGCAGACAGCGTCCTCGCCTCTCTCGCTCGTCACCTCAGGGCAAGGCGTCGAACTCGGCCCGCATGGCCGCGCACTCGTCGTCCGACCCGGGTTGGACGTCATCCACGGAGAGGGCCCTGAGGCCCGGCGGGATCTCGGGGCCCGGGTCACCGACAGATCCGACGGAGGAACCCCCGGCGCTCAGCGTCACCGTACCCGAGCCCACGACGCTGCCACCGTCAACCCGGGTGGCGGGCGCCCCGGCCGGCCCCGTGGTGCCCATCGGTCCGGGCGCGGCAGCCGTGGGGAGGTCGACGTTGTCCAAGGTGCACGAGATCGGTTCCTGGCCGTCGGTCCCCACTCTGATCATCGTGACCGACGCCTTGCCCGGGTCGGTGGTGGTGGCCATGGCGCTGGAGGAGGTCAACGCCCCGCCGCCGATGGCTAGGCAGGCGACGGTCAGCGAGGCTCCACCCACGATTGCGTTTCGATGCTTCATCTACGGCTCCTTCGGCAGGCACCCCGCCGATCGGGGTGGTGTCCCCATGATCCGGACGACCAACTGAATCGGATCATGGACGGACCTGAAGGCGAACTGAAACGTCCCGCTCAAGAACGGCGGCAACGCTCACTACCGTGAGCGCCATGCGGGTCCTGGTGATCGAGGACGATGACGCGATACGCAGCGTGCTGGAGCGTGGTCTCGCCGCGGAAGGGTTCGAGGTCGATGGCTGCGCCGACGGCGCCACTGGTCTGTGGACGGCCTTGGAGGGGAGCTACGCAGCGATCGTGCTCGACCTCCTCCTCCCGGGGCGCAACGGGTACTCGGTGTGCTCGGCCATCCGCACGGAGGGGATAACGACGCCGATCCTGGTGCTCACGGCCAAGTCGGGGGAGCTCGACCAGATCGAGCTGCTCGATTCAGGGGCCGACGACTTCTTGACGAAGCCCGCCAGCATTGCGCTCATCGCAGCCCGCCTGCGCGTGCTCGTTCGTCGCAGCGCGGAGCTCTCCTCGAACCTGATCGCGTGCGGGAAGCTGAGGTACGACCTCGGGTCGCGAGCCTGCTCGGTGGCAGACGAGCCCGTCGTGCTCACCGGCCGAGAGGACCAGCTGCTGCGGTGCCTGCTCCTCGGCAACGGCGCATGCGTGAGCCGTCACGAACTGTTCGACGAGGTGTGGGGCGCAAACTCGGGGAGCGATGCGAGCAACCTCGACATCTACCTGCGGCGCCTGCGCGACAAGCTCGCTCCGGTCGTTATCGAGAACGTGCGGGGTCTTGGCTATCGCATCGGCACCGGATGATCACTCTGCTCACCGGGATCCGGGGTCGGGTCACCTTCGCGGTGCTGGCGGTGTCCGCCGTCCTGTTCTCGCTCCTCGGCACCGTCGGGTTCCTGCAGATCGCCAACAGTGGACGCGACGCCATTCGCGAGCGAGTCAACGAGGTGGTCGACCAGCTAGAGGCCAACGTCCGCACCGGCCAGGGCACCGTCAGCTTGTCGACGGCGGATGGCGTTGCGGCGTCGGTCGAGCTGCCCGGCACGCCGGCGACGCCGGCCGTTGAAGGGGAGATCCGCGTTGAACGCACCGCCGAGATCGATGGCACCACCGTCACGCTGGTCGGCCACAGCTCCCAGGCTCGCCTCAACGACGGCCTCCGCTCGCTGTACCGCGGGCTGTGGATCGCCATCCCTCTCGCCGCGATCGCGAGCGCGCTGATGGCGGGAGTGGCCACCGGCCGCGCCCTGCGGCCGGTCGGAGCCATCACCGGGCTGGCGGAGACGATCGGGGCCTCGATGACCGGCGCACGCGTACCTGTCGCTGAAACCGGGGACGAGATCGAGCGGCTCGCCCGCACGGTGAACGAGATGCTCAGCCGGATCGAGCGGGGCCGCCAGACCCAACGCCAGTTCACCTCGGATGCCGCGCACGAGCTCCGCACCCCTCTCATGGCGCTCCAGGGTGAGCTCGAGATCGTTGGCGGCCACCCCGAGCGGGTCGATGGTGAGCTGTTGACTCGGCTCGATGCCCTCTCACGGCGGCTGGGCGAGCGCATCGACGACCTCGTGCTGCTGTCGACCCTCGACGAGGGACGACCGCTGGCTCTCGGCGAGGCGTCTCTGCTCGAGCTCGTGGTCGAGGAGGCCGCCACGGTGGCACCCATGGCGTCGGTCAGCGGCACGGATACCTCGACCCAGTTGGACCGCGACCTCATCGCGCGTGCGATCCGCAACCTGCTCGTCAACGCGCGTCGTCACGCCACCGCATCTGTCGAGGCATCGGTGGTCGCCGACGGTGACCGGCTCTGGCTCCACGTCGACGACGACGGCCCGGGCATCGATCCGGCCCAGGCGTCCCACGTGTTCGGGCGCTTCTCGAGGCTCGACGAGGCGCGGGGCTCCGACGGAGGCGCGGGTCTCGGACTGGCGATCGTCGCATCAGTCGTCAAGGCGCACGGCGGCGGCGCCGACGCCGCCCCCAGCCCGCTCCGTGGGGCCCGCTTGTCACTGTGGCTCCCGCTCGTCTCTGCCGATCCGACGCTCGCCCCTCAGCAGTCGACGCCTTCGGGTGGTTCGCCCGTGGAGTAGCCGATGACCGTCGAGGTGGTGGTCGGCAGCGTGGTGGTGGTGGTGGTGCTGGTAGAAGGCTCGCCAGGAACGGTCGAGGGGCTCTCCACCAACGATGCGTTGGTACGGAGGTCGTCCGGCGACCCCGTGGGCGCCGGCTGGGAGTGGATGGTCGTGAAGTCAGCCCCGGTGACCACCCTCGCCTCGTTGTACCCCAGGTCGTCGACCAGCTCCAGCACGGCCCCACCCGTGATGTGCGCAGCGACGCGCGCTGCACTGAGGTAGCCGTACGGGCCGTAGTACACGGTGGTGTGCGCCACATCCTGCGTGTCGTAGGCGCCTACCTCGACGATGTTGAAGCCGATGGTGGCGAGCGCGCCGGCGGCGTCGGCCGCCTGGCCCTCCTTACCGGTGCCGTTGAGCACCGTGACATCGAGGCTCAAGGGGCTGACCGTGCCGGGAGGCAGGCCGCGAAAGACGTTGAGGGAGTACTCGGCCTGACGCGTGAGCGGGAGCTCCACCAGTGCGCCCGCCGCGGTCTTCATCGTCTCGCTCGGAATGCTGTACCCGATGAGGTCTTTGGAATCGAAGTCAGCGAAGGCCCGGCCGATGCTCAGGAGATCACCCGCGTCGAGCACCTCGTCGAGGCTCACGTTGGCCACGCCCGCGCTCACGAGCCTGTTGAGGGTCACCGGGTTGGTCAGACCCTCCCCCACGGCCTTGGCCACCGCCCGGCGCACGAACACCTGCTGGCGCGTGATGCGGCCCAGGTCCGCGGTGGGATCCGACTGCCACTTGCCATCGGCGTCCTGGTACTGGAGATGACGCGACCGCACGAACTTGCGAGCCTGCTCGCCGTTGAGAACCTGGCACTTCGCCTCCGGGATGTCGAGGCCGGTGTTCCGGTCGCGCACTGGTGCGTCGAACCAGAGCGGCACCCCACCGACCGCGTCGACGAGCTTCTGAAACCCGACGAAGTCGATCTCCACGTAGTGGTTGATGGGAATGGCGAAGTTGTCCTGGATCGTGTCGATCAGGGTCTGGACGCCGTGGGCGTGTGCCGTGTTGATGCGGGCGGTCTCGCCGGTGCCGGAGATCGGCAGGTAGAGATCGCGTGGGAAGGACATCAGGTACGCGCGGTGTGCATCTGGGTCAACGCGCAGCACCATGATCGTGTCGGTGCAGTCGCATCCTGTGTCGCCGAGAAAGCCCCCCGCGTCGGGATCGGTTGGGTCGAGGCCCTCGCGGCTGTCGGTGCCGACGAGCAGGAAGTTGGCCGGCTCGCCCTTGGCCCGCTCCTCGAGAACGATGTCCGGCACGCGGTCGATCTGGCTGAAGCGCACCCCGAGGTAGGCGGCGGTGGCCGCCGCGCTCACGCTCAGCGTCACGACGAGGCAGCCGCCGACCACCACGAGGCGTTGCGGCCAGGTGCGCCGGCGCGAACGGAGGTGATGTGCGACGGCCGGCATGGTCCGTCCACGCTACCGGCGGCCACCGGGCCTTCGACAGTCACCCCCTAGAGGTGGGTCAGGAGCCAGCCGGCGCGTCGGCCCGCACGGGCTTGGGCTCCTTGGGAAGGCCCAGCACCCGTTCACCGACGATGTTGCGCTGGATCTGCGACGTGCCCCCCCAGATCGTCTCCGACCTGCTGAAGAAGAACGTCGAGACCATGGGGCTCACCTTGTACCCCCCTCTGCCCTGTCCGCGGAGGGCCGCCGGCCACGAGCCAGAGGCCGGACCGACATCGGCCAGCATGGCCCGGGCGCCGAAGATGTCGAGAGCCAGCTCCATGGCCTCCTGGTGCATCTCCGACCACATCATCTTGTTGGTCGCGCCGAGCGCCGCGATCGATGGATCCTTCCGACCCGAGTAGCTGGCCGTCAGGGTGCGCAACCCGTTGACCCTGATGATCTGGACCTTGGTGAAGTAGACCGCCAGGCGCTGCCGGATGAGCGGGTCGTCGATCGCCCCGTTGGCAGTGGCCGCGGCCACCATCTGGTTCCACTCCTCCAGGAAGCGCCGGTAGCCCGTGGTGGCTGACTGGCCCCGCTCGAAGCCGAGAGTCGTGTTCGTGACGGCCCAGCCGTTGTTGAGGCCTCCGACGACGTTGTCTTCCGGGCACCGCGCGTCGGCAAAGAAGACCTCGTTGAACTCGGCGGTTCCGTCGGGTTGGGTGATCGGCCGCACCTCGACGCCCGGTTGGCGCATCGGCACGAGCAGGTAGGAGATGCCGGCGTGCTTGGCTGCGTGGGGATCGGTGCGGGCCAGCAAGAAGCAGTAGTCGGCGAACTGGGCTTGGGTGGTCCACACCTTCTGGCCGTTGATCACCCACTCGTTCCCGTCGAGGACCGCGCTCGTCTTGAGCGACGCGAGGTCGGAGCCAGAGTCGGGCTCGCTGAACCCCTGGCACCAGCGCACCGTGCCCTGCATGATCTGCGGGAGGAACTCCTTCTTCTGCTCCTCGCTCCCCCACTGCAGGATGGTCGGGCCGACGAGCGTGTCCCCGAAGAAGTCGGCCCGCAGGGGGGCCTTGGCACGGGCGAACTCCTCGGCCAGCACCACGCCCTGCATGAGCGACAGCCCCTTGCCCCCGTACTCCTGGGGCCAGGTGGCGCAGATCCAGCCACCGGCATGGAGCTTCGCCGCCCACACCTCGTTGAAGGCCGTGCGCTCCTCGGACGACATCTCGAAGCCGTCCTCGAACCAGCCATCGGGCAGGTTGTCCTCGAGCCAGCCGCGGATCTCGGTGCGGAACTCCTCGGCTTCGGGCGGGTACGTCAGGTCCATGGCGCCATGGTGGCTCGCCAACGTGGCGGAGGCCAACGAGCCCTGAGCCGAACCGGTTGCCTACGCTGCGGACCATGACCGTCACCGAGGAGCCCGCCGTGGGCCCGTACGCGCTCTCTGCGGGCAACAAGGAGCGCTGGACCCTGCAGTGGAAGGAGCTCTATGACGAGGTCA
>DAIQBC010000057.1:0-11365 GCA_036781345.1 Acidimicrobiales bacterium
AGAATGGCGGTATTCGACGGCATTCGACGGCACAGACCGACACCACAAAGTAGGCCCTTCTTCGATCTGTGGACGCTCGCGCTCGGTATGCGGTCGTGAGGGTCCACAGAACCGGTCAGCCTGGGGTGACGAGGGCGGCGCACATGTGGACCAGGTTGTCCACGAAGGCGTCGTGATCGAGCTCGTCGGTGGTGCCGTCATCGATGCGGCGGGCCCGTTCGGCAACGGCTCCGGTGAGCAGGATGATCAGCGCGACGACCCGCTCGCGTCGCACGGGTGCTGCGGCATCGGGAAGCGTTTCCAGCTCGTCGAGGATGCGCGTGAGGTGCTTGGTGGTGGCGGGGTCGGATTCGACGCGCCAGACCGCGAAGCGGTTGCGCAGCTGGGCGACGATCCGCAGGTAGGACCGGCCAGCCTCGGTGTGGAGCAAGGTCGCGTAGGGAGTGACCAGGCAGGCCACCAGATCCCTGGGCTCCGGTTGGGGTCCGAGGCGGTCGCGCCACTCGCCGCGCTCGTGATCCACCGGTCCACCCCGGCGGGCGAGGACCTCCGTGAGGAGCCCCTGGCGAGATCGGAAGTGGTAGCTGACCGCCGACACGTTGCGCTGGCCGGCCGCCTCGATGATCTCTCGGGTGGTCACGCCTTGGACCCCGCGGAGGGCGAGGAGGCGCTCGGCCTCGTCCAGCAGCCGCTCGCGGGTGGCGAGAGCGACGGGGGCCGTGTCAGGCCCCCAGCGGGATCAGCGCGTTGGTGGGGATCACGCTGACGGTGAGATCCTCGGGCAGCGGGTTGGCGAAGTCGGGGTACTTCCGCCTCGCAGTGGCCCGGAACCTGGTGGTGCGGTGCACGGGGTCGGTGTCGAAGGTGGGGATGACCTTGTCGCCGAACAGCTCGATCATCTCCAGCACCTCCTCGTGCTCGAACCCCTCGTTCGGGATGCCGAAGACGAGCTGGTCGCAGCCCACCTGCTGGTACTTGTCGATCTGCTCGAGCACGTCGTCGGGGGAGCCGCAGAGCAGGTAGCCCGCCTCGATGAGCCAGTCGAGGGTGGCCTCGTCGGGGATGACCTTGGGAGCGTTGGGCCACGTCACCGCGCCCGGCTGGGGGGGCATCGTGTCGTGGTACATGTTGACCATCGTGTTGAGGTAGCCGCGGCCGGATGACATGGCGATCTCCCGGGCCCGCTGGCGGCTGCCGACGCACACCACGGCGTTCGTCATCATGACGTTGTCGTTCAGGTACTGGCCGAGCGGCTCTGTGCAGTGGGCAATGCCCTCTTTGTAAGCGTCGATGCGGCCCTTGAGGTTGTAGATGGGCTCGAAGTTGAACGCGATGGCGCCGATTCCCAGCTCGCCTGCCTTTGTGAACGTGCCGGGGTTGCCGCAGCCCACCCACAGCGGCGGGTGACCCTGTCCGTAGGGCTTGGGGAGGATGTTGTGCGGGGTCGCCACCTTGAAGAACTCGCCGTCGAACGTGTAGTCGCGCTGCTCCCACATGCGGAGGATCTCGGGCGCGGCCTCATCCCACATCGCCTTGGTCTCCGACGTCAGCAGGTCGAAGGTGGCCATCTCGTGGCTGCCGGCCCCCCGCCCGGTGCCCCACTCGTAGCGACCCTCGGTGACGTGGTCGAGCATCGCGACCCGCTCGGCGTTGCGCACGGGGTGGTTCACCGGCCTCGAGAGGTTCATGATCGCCGAGCCGAGGTGGATCCGTTCGGTCTTGGCCGCCATGTACCCGAAGAGCACTTCAGGCGCCGACATGTGGGAGTACTCGGTGAGGGCGTGGTGCTCACCGAACCAGGCGTACTTCCAGTGGTGGCTGTCGGCGTGGATGGCGTACGCGAGCTCGCGCATGAGCATCGTGTGCTCGGCGTCGCTGTTGTGGGCCGCCGGCCCGGGCAGATAGCCGTTCATGAACAGACCGAACTCCATCGAGCACTCCTCCGGGAAAAGGCGAGAACAGGTTCTAATGTAGCCCATTAGACCCCGGGCGCGCCCCAACGCAGCAGCCCAGGTGAGGGACCTCGGCTGCTGCGTTGCCTGCTGACGTGGTTGGCGTCAGCTCCAGGTTTCGCCGGCCCAGCTCACGCCGAACCAGAGGCAACCGGACCATGAGCTGCCGGACCAGGTGGAGCCGGACCAGGTGGAGCCGGACCAGGTGGCCCCTGACCACGACGAGCCGGACCAGGTGGCCCCTGACCAGGTGGCCCCTGACCAGGTCGATCCGGACCAGGTGGCCCCTGACCAGGTCGACCCGTTCCAGATGCCCCCGGACCACGTGCTGCCCGCGGCGGTCGCCGTGGCCATGGCGGAGGCGTTCCACGACTTGCCGAAGATGTCCTTCTCGCCCAACAGGGTGACTCCGTTGGCGCTGAGGTGATCGGCGCCGCGGGCCAGCTCGAGGGAGCCCGTGCCGGTGCCCGCCGGCCAGGTCTGCGTGTAGGCACCCGGGGTCTTGGTGGCGAGGACCGACAGGCTGATCCGGCCGCTGCCCCAGTAGTCGGGGTCGGCGCCCTTCTGCGTCACCGCGTTGACGGCCAGGAATCGCTTCACCTGGTCCGGGGTGAGGGTGGGGTACTTCTGCAGGATCAACGCGACCGTTCCCGAAGTGATGGCGGCGGCTTCGGAGGTGCCGCTCCCTCGGAAGTAGCGGTCGCCGCGTCGGCCTTCGGGGTGGGTGGTGTCCAGATAGGAGTTGGGCACTCGCAGGCCCTGGAGGTGCGAGCCGACGGCCACGAAGTCCGGTCCGCGGTCACTGCTGTGGGCGATCCCTGCAGTGTAGGGCCCGAGAACGTCGTCGCCGAGGGAGGTGGTGCCCCGGGTGTCGTAGCCACCGACACCGATCACGAACCGGCCCTTGGCCGGGTTGGCAAGGCCCAGCTCGGCCTGGTAGCTGCTGTTGCCGGCGGCCGCCACCACGACGATGCCCTTCTTCCACGCCTGCTCGGCCGCATAGGCGAGCGGGTCGATCGTGGCGGACTGCAGCGAGTTGGTCCCGTAGGACAGGTTGAGGACCCGGATGTTCATCCCGTTGTCGTTGCGGTGCTGCACCACCCAATCGATGGCGGCGATCACCTGGGAGACGTCCACGCCGCCATCCGCGGTGGCGACCTTGATCGACACGATCCGGGCGTCGGGGGCGATGCCCCGATAGGCCGACGCCGGCGCGTCGGCGTAGGGGGCGGTGAGGGCGGCGTCCTTGCCGGCGATCAGGCCGGCCATGAACGTGCCGTGCCCGTTGGTGTCCAGGTTCCGCAGGTTGGGGGCCTGGGACTCGAGGGACAGGTCCGGCCCGTAGATCACCTTGCCGGCGGTGGCCAGACCGGCCACGGGCGACACGCCGGTGTCGATCACGGCCACGTCGACGCCGGCACCGGTGTAGCCGGCGTTCCACCAGGGGAGGGCGCCGGCCAGCGAGCTCATCGCCTTCATGGAGTACGGATCCACCGCCGGGTCATACGTCGTCACCGCGCCCGCCACAGCCGCCGTCGCGATCGACCCGCCCACGCTCACCGATACCGCCAGCAGGGCGCCCAGCGCCCGCAGCCGTCGCCCACCCCAGGTGGCTCCGTGCCGCCGTTCGTCCATCTCGGCCTCCGCCGTTCGAGCACCCCGGGGGATGCGCTGTCGAAACGGTGGGTTCGCCACTAGCTCCCCGCCGGCTCAGGCGACCAAGTACAAGCCGGTGGATCAACGCTCGCCCGAAGGGTCACAGCGACCCTCACATAGAGTGGTCGGCAGCCACGTTGTGTGGCTTGAGCGGTTTCTCAGAGGCAGATCTTGGTCGGCCTAGTGCACGCTCTGGCCGGAGACACCGGCCTCCGGGCCGGGAGCCGGGAACGAAAGGACGTTGTCCCGGTCGGCCCCTCGCCGCACGAGCCCGGTCCAGTTGTGGAGCCAGACGTCGAAGGCGTGCTCGTCCAGCGGACGGGCGAAGTAGTAGCCCTGCCCGGTGTCGCACCCGAGCCGGGTGAGCATCTCGGCCTGCTCGGGGCGTTCGATGCCCTCGGCGACCACGTGCTTCCCGAGGATCTGGGCGAGCTTGATGATGGCGTGCACGAAGGCGGCCTGTTCCTCGCTGACCGAGAGCCCGTCGATGAACGGCTTGGCGATCTTGACGGTGTCGACGGCCAGGTCGCGGAGCTGGCTGAGCGACGAGTACCCCGTCCCGAAGTCGTCAAGGGCGATCGAGACCCCGATGGCCTCCAACCGAGCGAGCATGTCGACGGCGGCCTTGAGATCCTGCATGGCGAGGGACTCGGTGATCTCGATCCCGACGCGGGCGGGGATGATGTCGTAGGAGCCCAACGTGGCCGAGATGAGCTCCGGCAGGTCTGGGTGCAGCAGCTCCCTGGCCGCGAGGTTCACGGTGACGATCAGCTCCTCGTCCTTCGACACGGAGTCGCGGTGGTTGAGCCACTCGCACGACTTGCGCAGCACGAGCTGGTCGATGGCCAGGATGGCGTCGCACTCCTCGGCCACGCTGATGAAGTCCTCGGGGCTGAGGAGCCCCCGTGTGGGGTGCTGCCACCGCACGAGCGCTTCCGCGCCGCGGATCGTGCGCGTGGCCAGGTCCACCAGCGGCTGGAAGAGCACCACGAACTGGTCCTCGTCGATGGCGCGCTGGATCTCGAAGGTGGCGCTGTAGCGGCTGACGATGGCGTCGTGCATGGCCGTGTCGTAGACCTCGACGCGCCGCTTGCCACGGGCCTTGGCGGTGTACATGGCGGTGTCCGCGTTGCGCAGCAGCTCCGACCCGTCGTCGCCCTTGTTGCCGATCGCCACTCCCACGCTGGCGTGCACGGGGAGCTCCTGGAACCCGATCGTGACCGGTCGTCGCAGCTCGTCGACGATCCGTCCCGCGGTGGCCTTGGCGCCTGCGGCGGCACTGGGTCCGGTGAGCAGGATCGCGAACTCGTCGCCGCCGAGCCGGGCCGCGACGTCGCCGTCACGGAGGCAGGAGGTGATGCGGCTGGCCGCTTCGACGAGGAGGTCGTCGCCGGCCGCGTGACCGAGGGTGTCGTTGACGGTCTTGAAGTCGTCGAGGTCGATGAACAGGACGGCCACCTGGGCACCGTCCGCGGCCTCGAGCAGCTCCTGGGCCACCTGCTCGCTGAACATGACCCGGTTGGCCAGCCCCGTGAGCGAGTCGTGATGGGCCTGGTGGTGGAGCCGTCGCTCGAGCAGGCGGAGTCGCTCAACCGACTGCTCGAGGTGGCCGTTCTCGAGCGCAACGCTCACGTGGTTGGCCAGCGTCTCCACGAGTCGGAGGTCCTCGTTGTCGAACCCGGTGACCTCGCTCTGCGGATCGGCCAGGGTGATGACGCCGACCACACGGCCGTCGCGGGTCAGCGGAGCAACGATGGCCTCGCGGATCTCGCGCTCCTCCAGGTAGGCGCAGATCGGTGCGCTGGTCGTCGAGACGTCCACGAGCATCGGGCCGCCCCGGAGGACGACCTGCTCGAACCACGCCGTGCTCTTGTCGTCAGGGCGGGGGACGAGTCCGAACCGCTGCAGGTGGTCCCCAGGCCCGACCACCGCCCGTTCGATCGGATCGGTGGAGGACGGGTGGAGCAGGATCTCGGCCACGTCGCACCGGAAGGCCTCTCGGGCCTGGGCGAGGAGGTCGATGACGGTGGCGTCGAGCTCGGGCGACTGGTGCAGCAGGCGCGTGGACTTGTAGAGGAACTCGAGGTCCTCGTGCCGACGGCGCTCCGACGTGTAGGCCCAGCTGGCGAGGTGGACGCCGGCGGCGGGCACGAACACCAGCCACACCGCCCCCGGCCGGGTGTCGAGCAGCAGCGCGGCCGTGAGGCCGAGACCGGTCGAGAAGGCCGCAGTGACGAGGCCGAAGCGCAGACACCGAGCGAGCTCGCTCAATCGCAGCGTCCCCTCGGAGATCGAGATCGCCACGAAGACCAGCACGATGGCGAGCACCGCCTCGCTCATGGCGGCCACGCTGACCGCGAGCATGACCGAGGAGTCCAGCGCCGCGCCCTCGGGCACCAGCCGGAAGAAGATCACGGCGGCAACGGTGGCGGTGCAGGCGTAGGCGCCCACGTTGAAGCAGAGCTTGATGACCGGCTGGTGCCGGTGCAGGCCCAAGGTGAAGGTGCCGCCGACGATGAGGGCCAGGACCACGATGCCCGGTGGCGCGAACACCAGTCCGGCGACCAGGGGCACCTCGACCAGGGAGAACGTGTGCGAGTCGCGCCGGAACTGCACATGGACGACGAAGATCTCCGTGAGCGAGAAGAGCCCAGCCAGGAGGAGGAACGCCTCGGGCTGGGACCAGCGCCCCAGGCCGAGGTCGTTCGACGGTGGGATCAGCCACCACATCAGACCCGCGGCACACCAGACGGCCGCGATGAGCGCCCACACGCCGTCCGTCCGGGTGAGGTGGCCACGTCGACCCCCCTCCTGGGGGGTCGACGTGGCGGACGTCACCAAGGTCGTGCCGAGCTGGCGCGGCGGGGGTGCAGCCCCTGGAACCAGGGGCCTGGAGGAAGGCATCGTTGGTCTCTTCGGCCGATGCTGGCCCCAGCCTTAGCCTCGCTCAGCGAGAGACGAGCGCCTCGGCGATCTGGATGGCGTTGAGGGCGGCGCCCTTGCGGAGGTTGTCGCCTGACAAGAACAGGGCCAGGCCCCGGCCCTCGGGCACGGTGGGATCGTGACGGAAGCGGCCCACGAGCGTGACGTCGCCACCCGCGACCTCGAGGGGCGTGGGGACATGCGACAGCGCAACCCCAGCCGCCGTGGCCAGGATCTCCCGGGCCCGGGCGGGCGTGAGCGGGCGCTCGAAGGTGGCGTTGACCGCCATCGAGTGCCCGGTGAACACCGGCACCCGAACGCAGAGGACCGAGACGAGCAGCTGCGGCAGCTCGAGGATCTTGCGACTCTCGTTGCGCAGCTTCTGGTCCTCGTCGGTCTCGTCCTGCCCGTCGTCGACAAAGCTCCCCGCCTGCGGGATGACGTTGAAGGCGATGCTGCGGGGGAACTTCGACGCGGGCGGGAAGTCGACCGCCGCACCATCATGGGTGAGGGCGGCTGCGCTCCCCGCCACCTTCTGCACCTGCTCTTCGAGCTCCGCCACCCCAGCCAGCCCGGCACCGGACACCGCCTGGTAGGTGCTCACCACCATCGATCGCAGCCCGGCCTCGAGGTCGAGCGGCTTGAGGACGGGCATCGCGACCATCGTCGTGCAGTTCGGGTTGGCAACGATCCCCTTGGGGATCGAGGCGAGGGCGTGGGCATTGACGTCGGCCACCACGAGGGGCACCTCGGGGTCCATTCGCCAGGCCGAGGAGTTGTCGATCACGGTGGCGCCCGTCGCGGCCACGCGGGGGGCCAGCGCCCTCGAGGCCTTGGCGCCGGCGGAGAACAGGGCGATGTCGAGGCCGGCTACGGAGGCTGTGGCGGCATCTTCGACCAGGACCTCGTCACCGCCGAACGGGAGCCGCCGCCCTGCGGAGCGGGCCGAGGCGAACAGCCGCAGCTCGTCGAGGGGGAACGAGCGCTCCTCGAGGATCTTGAGCATCACGCCACCGACCTGGCCAGTGGCCCCGAAGAGTCCGACGCGCATGGCATCAAGGCTAGGGCGTCGCTCCATCGGGCCCCAACCGGGTATCGCGGCGTGGCGCGCTACAGCTCGAAGGCGGCGTGGAGCTCCTGGACGGCCTGCTCCACCTGGACCTCGCGCACGATGCACGAGATCCGGATCGCGGAGGTGGAGATCATCTCGATGTTGATGCCAGCCGCTGCCAGGGTCTCGAAGGTCTTGGCCGCCACGCCCGGATTCGACTTCATCCCCGCCCCCACCAGGCTCACGCGGGCGATGCCGTCGTCGCTGGTGACGCCCGAGGCCGAGATCTCGGCGGCCAGCGCCGAGGTGATCTCGGCGCTCTTGGGCAGGTCGTCGCGCGGGACGGTGAAGGAGATGTCGGTGACGCCGTGGTCGGAGGTGTTCTGCACGATCATGTCGACGTTGACGTCGGCGTCGGCGAGCAGCCGGAAGAGGCGAGCGGCGATGCCTGGTTGGTCGGGCACACCGGCCACCGTGACCTTTGCCTCCGATGTGTCGTGCACGACGGCCGAGACGATGGCCTGCTCCATAGATGGATCCTCCTCTTGGACCCAGGTGCCGGGCTCCCAGGTGAACGCTGATCGGATGTGCAGCCGGACGCCCCAGGTGCGGGCGAACTCGACGGAGCGCATGGCTGGCTTCGGGCAGCCACACGCCGTCATCTCGAGCATCTCCTCGAAGCTGACCGTGGCCATGCGGTGGGCGGTGGAGACGAGGCGGGGGTCGGCCGAGAAGACCCCAGGGACGTCCGTGTAGAGCTCGCACGAGTGGGCCCCGAGGGCGTGGGCTAGGGCCACCGCAGTCGTGTCCGAGCCGCCGCGTCCGAGGAACGTGACGTCGCGCTCGCCCGAGACGCCCTGCGAGCCACCGACCACGGGTGTGCGGCCCGCCCGCAGCGCGGCCTGGAGCCGTTCGGGGCGGAGCTCGACGATCTTGGCGTTGGTGTGCGTGCCGTCGGTGATGAACCCCGCCTGGCTGCCGGTGAAGCTGTCCGCCTGCACGCCGCGATCGTGCAGGGCCATGCACAAGAGCGCGGTGGCCTTCCGCTCCCCAGCGGTGAGGAGCATGTCCATCTCGCGGCCCGGCCGAACCTTCGACACGTCCGAGGCCAGCCGGATGAGGTCGTCGGTCTCCTTGCCCATGGCGCTGACCACGACCACGACGTCGTCGCCGCGACGTCGGGTGCGGGCAACGTGGTCGGCGACCTCGCGGATGCGCTCCGGGTCGGCGACCGACGTGCCGCCGAACTTCTGCACGACCAGGGGCACGGGCGACGACGCTACCGCCGTCGTCGGCAGGCTCACGAACCCGATTCGGGCTCCTGGCCGTCGACCAGGGCCCCCCACTCCTGCAGCCGTCCGAGGGTGGTGGGTTCGTCGGTGCGCAGCAACGAGCAGATGGCACGCAGGTCATCGCGGCGCACAGACAGGACACGCCCGTTGTAGTCACCGCGCTCGAGGATGATCGACCGCAGGTAGCGCTGCACCGACTCGGCCTCCGGGACGTGCTGGAGCGCCACGAGGTCGAGCACGAGCCGCCCCCGTGACCGGCCTGCATCGCCGACCTCCTCCTCCCCGATGAGGGCGCTCATCGGCGTCTGGTAGAAGTGGGCTAGATCGCGCAAGCGAGGCAGGCTCAGGTTGCGGAACCCGCGCTCGTAGGCCCCCACCGCGGACGCGCTCCAGCGACCATCCGAGTCCCGTTCGACATCGTCGAGGGACAGGCCCCGCATGCGTCGGACCGCCCGCAGCCGTTGTCCTACCTGGATCGAGAAGGACGATTCGACGTCGTCGTCGCCGTTGGCGGTCATGGGCCCGCTCTCCTGCTCGTGACCGCTGGCCCCACGATCGGCCATTCTAGGCAACGGCCCTCGAGCCGGGCCGGATGCACGATGGCCGCGTCGGAGGCAGGGCCAGGGCGCCACTAGTGTTCGGCGCCATGCCGAGCGACAAGCGACAGCGCCAGGACGAGGGCCGCCTGCTCCGTCTCGAAGCGCAGCGGGTGGCCGCCCAGAAGACCCAGCGCAAGAGCCAGCTCCGCACCCTCGGGTTCATCGTCGGCGGGGTCGTCCTCGTCGCCGGCGCCTTCGCGATCTTCACGGGCGACAAGCCGGGCGACAGCGCCTCGACCTCGACCTCGACGACCACGCCGAGTCCGGTGATCCTGCCCGGGGCCGGTGCCAGCATCACCGGCGAGACCCCCTGCCCCGCGGCTGACGGCTCTGCGGAGCGCACGACCTCCTTCGAGAACCCCCCGCCGATGTGCATCGACCCGGCCAAGTCCTACACCGCCACGTTGGTGACGACCGAGGGCGACATCGTGATCCAGCTCGACACTGGCACGGCGCCGGTGACCGTGAACAACTTCGTGACCCTCGCCCGCTACCACTTCTACGACGCCGTGCCCTTCCATCGCGTGGTGGGGGGCTTCGTGAACCAGGCCGGCGACCCGGTCGGCCCCGAGCCTGGCACCGGTGGACCGGGCTACGTGATCCCCGACGAGCTCCCCGCCGACCCCGCCACGGCCTACCCGGCCGGGACGGTGGCCATGGCCAACAGCGGTCCGGACAGCGGCAGCAGCCAGTTCTTTCTCGTCATCGGCGACCCGAACGGTGCCCTGTCCGGCGCCGGCTCCTACAGCGTGTTCGGCAAGGTGGTGCAGGGGCAGGACGTCTCCGAGGCCATCAACGCGCTTGCCGGCCCCGGCGACGGCCCCCCCACCAAGCCGGCCACCATCACGACGGTCACCATCACCGAGACCTAGCCCGTCGGCCGGTCAGGGCAGGATCGACAGGTCTCCGGGGCGGCCGTCCACGAAGACGATCACCGAGCCCGCCCCTTCCGCGCGCCACGTGCCGTCCGGCGAGCGGATGAGGGCGGTGCGCGCATCGATGCCCGCGATGGGCAGGCCCTGGGGGGCGATGTGCAGGGTGCGCTTGGCCTTGTCCTCGCTCCACGTGTCGTGGTGCGGGATGACCGCCATCGGCTCGATCATGCCCAAGCCCAGGGTGATGGCGCCGCCGCGCGGGTCGACCATGGGGTCACAGAGGACCATGGCGCCGGAGCCGGAGCCGGCGACCACCGCGCCCCGCTGCCAGGCGGCGACCAGGGCATCCCAAACCGGCGAGTCCTTGAGCACCGATCGGAGGTGCATCGGCGAGCCGCCCGAGAGGTAGATGAAGCCGGCATCCGCCAGCGGCGCGGCGTTGGCCTCGTCGACGGCGTCGGGTCGCGTGAGCACCCGGAGCGCTCGCACGGTGGCCCCCAGCTCGTGGAACCACCGCTCGGCTGCCTCGATCACTCGGCTGGGGTGCTCGTACGCGGCCGCCGTGGGAAGCACCAGGACCTCGTGGCCACCGCTGGTCTCGAGCAGCTCGCGATCGAAGTCGCAGCCGGTCCGCCACTCGGCGCCACCAACGAGAGCAAGGGCGCCGGGCATGCCGGCAACCTAGCGGCCCGGGATCTGGACCCTGGTTGTTACCCCTCGGTAGCGTCGTCTCCCATGAGCATCACCAAGGTGGGGATCATCGGGTCGGGGATCATGGGGTCGGGAATCGCCGAGGTGGTGGCCAAGGCCGGGATGGACGTCGTCCTGCGCTCGCGTCGTCAGGAGACGGCTGATGCCATGGAGGCCGCCCTGGAGAAGTCGCTCGCCAAGCAGGTGGAGCGGGGCAAGCTCGACGACACCGTGGCCAAGGAGATCATCGCCCGAGTCACCCCCACCGACGATCTGCACCAGATGGCCGACGCCGACCTCGTGATCGAGTCGGTCGTGGAGGACATCG
>DAIQBC010000058.1:0-5362 GCA_036781345.1 Acidimicrobiales bacterium
GAACGGCACGTTGGGGTTCTTGCGCATCAACCCTCGATGGCCCGCGAAATCGCCGTGGTCCGAGGTGAAGAACACCACCGTGCTGCCGAGGTGCAGCTGGGTCAAGAGCCGGCCAACTGAGTCGTCGATCTGCCTCACCAGACCTCGCACGATGGCAAGGAACGAGCTCACTCCGTGCCGGTCTCGCGCCTCCGTTCGGGTTCTCGAGGCCGACGTTGCGAGCTGGAACACCAGGGGCAGCTGCTCGTTGACCTCGTATCCATCCGTCGCGAGGATCGAGTCGGCAGGGTCGTACATCGACGCGTACGGCTCCGGAGGGTCGTACGGAGCATGGGGGTGCGGGAAGGAGACGACGAGGAACAGGGGTCGGCGGCGATCACGGGTGGCGAGGAACGACGTGACCTCCCGCTCGATCCAGGCCGTGGGGTGCGCCTCGGGGGGGTACCAATTGGGCATGGGCCGGTTGCCGTCGAGGCGCCAGTCGGGGAGCTCATGCTCCAGCAACCAGTGGTGGTAGTCGTCAGTCACGTCGCCGCGCTCCCTGCTGATCGGGCCGAGCCCCTGCCACCCGATGTGCTCGCAGAGCCGCATCGTCTCGAAGCCGTGCCGGGCGTGGACCGGGGCAAAGTGCATCTTGCCGATGAGGGCGGTCTCGTAGCCCGCCCTTCGGAGCTCGTGGGCCACCGTCCAGAAGCCTTCGCTCAGAGCCAGCCCGTTCTCCTGAGTCGGCAGGCGGTGAGGCTGGAGGCCGGTGAGGAGCGCGGCTCGGGCGGGGACACAGACCGTCGAGGCGCTGTAGGTGGTGTCGAAGATCACGCCTGTGGCGGCGAGGGAGTCAAGCGCCGGCGTCTCGAAGTGCCCGTCGCTCGCGTAGCCGAGCTGGTCGTACCGTTGCTGGTCCGTCATGATCAGGACGAGGTCGGTCCGGCCTGCCGCCGCATCGTCGGACATCAGACATCACGATAGCCAGTACGTGGTCAGGACGATGCCAGACACCGCTCGTCAAGCCTGTGGGAAGAAGGTGACCACGCTGGGTGACAAAGGTCTTGCGCAGCACTACTGTTCGCCCAGGCGGTCGGAAGGGTGGTGAGATGAGCGGCGAGTCAACTGGCAGAGCGCTGGGACGGCGTACGTTCCTTGCTCGGGTCGCCGTCGCGGGCGGTGCCGCCTGGGCGGCGCCCACCATCATCACGATGCGACAAGCCGACGCCGCGTCCCTCACCAGCGCACCGCCTGAAGATCCGGACGACCCGCCTGTGGTCAACGACAAGACCCTCGCCAAGGAGCCGTCCACGGTCCCCGCCCCGCAGGTCCTCGGCATCACCGAGCTGCCGCGCACTGGCGCCAGCCTCGACGAGATTGCCGCCGCCGGTCTCGTCTCCGTCGCGGGTGGCGCCGCTTTGGTCCTCTGGAGCGCCGACGCCCAGCAGAAGGCTCCTCGCCACATGTCCCCCTGAGCGACCGCGTCGTCGGCGACGCTTAACGTCGGTGACCATCCGCGACTTGCCTCCACCCATGAACGCTCCCCGACGGCTCCGTAGGGCCGGGGGAGCCGTCGCCGACCAGCTGCTCTCGAGTGCCACCGGGCTGCTCCTCATCGTGCTGGTGGCCAGGGCGGGCGACCCGGCGACGTTCGGCGCGTTCAGCCTCGCCCTCGTGGTGCACGGCTTCCTGCTCGGCGTGGTGCGCGCCGCCATCGGTGAGGTCGTGCTGCTGCGAGGCAGGCGGGCGGGCGCCAGCACGGAGACCGAAGCACGCCTTGGCCTGCTCTTGGCGCTGGTCGCGGCCCTCGCCGCAGGTCTGGGCCTGCTCGTCGCAGCCGCCGCGGTCGGAGGCGAGGTCGGGCGCTACCTCGAGCTCGTCGCCCTCGCCGCCCCCTTCGTCTACGCACAAGACCTCCTGCGCTATGTCGCCTACGGAGCGGGCAAGATCGGTCGCGCTGGCGCAATCGACGCAGTGTGGTTGGGCGTCCAGGTCGTTGCCTCCGCCAGCCTCCTCCGCCTGCACCATGCCAGTCCGACCTGGCTGCTGCTGGCGTGGCTCGCAGGAGCCGCGGTCAGCGCCCTGGTGGGCTGCGTAGCCACCAGCGTGCTCCCGACGCGAGAAGGGGTGCAGCGCTGGTGGCACGACGAGCGGGGACGGGCCATCGGGTTCGTGAGCGACTTCCTGGTGTCGACGGGGATGGTGCAGGCGTCCTTCGTGCTGCTGGGCGTAGTGCTCCCGCTGGCCGAGTTCGGGGCCCTCCGGGTGGCCTTCGTCAGCTTGAGCCCGCTCGCCAACGTGCTGGCTGGGGTGCGCACCTTGACGTTGGCGCACCTGGCGGGCCTGCGCGCCTCGCCCCCGCGGGCGCGGCGACGAGCAGCCCAGGTGGCGCTGGGGCTCATGGGCTGCGGCGCCGTGTACGGCACGTGTCTGACGCTGCTGCCGCCGCGCTGGGGCTCGGAGGTCTTCGGCGCGACGTGGACGGAGGCCAGAACGCTCGTCGGGTTGGTCGCCATCGGGGAGGTGTTCCGGCTCAGCACCTTCCCAGCCATCGATCTCATCAAGGTGTTCGCGTCACCGATGGCCCTCGTGCGCACCCGTGCCGTTGCCGCGGTGGGTGTCGTCGGTGGGCTGGTCGCGGGTGCCCTGATCGCCGGACCTCGAGGCGCAGCGACAAGCGTAGCCCTGGCGTATCTGCTGGCGGCGGCTATCTGGTGGCGTCAGGCTCGGCTCGTGGAGCGCCAGCTCTCCTGATGGGTTCGACGCTGCCCCGTCAGGCCGCTCGCAAGCCCCCCCGCGGAGGCATCAGCAGGACCCGATGAGCAGGACCTGGCCGACGCTGTTGGAGAAGCTGTTCCCCGACACGTTGACGCCGCAGCTGTTCGTGGCCACCACGCCGTACATGCCACGGCTGGGCTTCATGGGCTGGGTGTTGCCAGTCACCACCAGTCCACTGATCCGGACGAACCGCATGGTGCCGTAGTACTGGTTGCCCGACGGCACGTCGGCGGTGTTGTCCCGCACGTTCCAGTCGTAGCGCATCCCGCCGTCAAGATCCTCCAGGGCGATGTTGGCGGTCATCCCAGTGAGGTGGTTGCCCTGGATCGTGATGTGGTCGACGGGGCCGTGACCTTCGGCGGCCACGAACAGCAGCGGACCGTTGCTCCCCACGTTGTTGCGAATGGTGACGTTGGAGACCAACGCCCCCGCTTCCCGCCCGGGTTCGAAGTCGAACATCGACCGCTTGGGCTCGGTGATCGACGATGTCTCGACGATGACGTTCCTGGCCCCCGTGACGGTGATCCCCTGGCGACCGCTCCGGGCGAAGGTGCTCCCCTGGACCAGCACACCGTCGGAGAACGGACCACCATCGCGGCGACCGATGTACACGAAGTCGCCGTAGGTGTCCGTCACGGTCAGACCGATGAGCGCAACGTCAGTCGAGCTGTTGACGTCGATGCCGTGCTGGGCGCCCCGCTCCGGCCGGTAGATCTGGTCCTTGGCTCCTGCCAGCGGGTTGGCCCCAACAACCCTCAGGTCCTCGACGGTGATGCCCGAGCTGTCCGCGATGCGGACACTGGCCCGCATCAGATCCCCCGGGGTGGTGGCTACGAAGGTGGCCCCGTTGCCTCGAATGGTCAGGTCCTTCCGCCCAGCGATGACCAGGGTCTGCTCCATGCGATAGCGACCACCCGGGGTCAGGTCGATGGTCGTCCCATCAGGCAGCCCGGCAACGAAGGCCGCCATCTGCGCCGACACGTCCGTCGCCCCCGTCGAGTCCATCGTGGGTGTCCAGGTCGGCAACCCCCTGCTGTCGAGCTTCCCGGACGGGATCGCTGGTGGATACAGGCAGCCCGCAGTGAGCAGGCAGAGGAGCAGGACGGGCATGACAAGCCGGCGGGTCTTCACGAGCACCTCGTTCGATCACGGTTTGTCGCCCCAGTTCTCCCTCGGCACCGCCGCCGTCGAACTGAAGTCCCCGTTCTCAGTTCAGGCGAGTTCGTGGGCTCCGGGGGCGGCGTCCCGTGGGCTCATGAGCTCCTCGTACACGGCCTCCGTCCGCCGCACCGCATGCACCATCGACAGGCTTCGTCCCTTCTCAGCCGCAGCGGCGGCCATCGCCCCCCGCCGCTGGGGATCCTTCAGGAGCGTGAGCAGCCCGGCGGCCAGCGCGTCGGGCCGACCGGGCGCGACGAGGATGCCCTCCCGGCCCGGCTGGACGACCTCGCGAATGCCGCCGACATCGGTGGCCACCGCGGGCAGCCCGAGAGCCAGCGCCTCCATGAGGGCCACCGGGAGGCCCTCGTGCAGAGAGGCCAGACAGAACACGTCGCAGGCGCCCATGTACCTGACTGCATCTGGGCGATAGCCCAGCAGCAGCACCCGGTCGCCGAGGCCCAGCCGACGGTGCAGGTCACGCATCTCGGCTTCCTGAGGCCCCT
Organism: Acidimicrobiales bacterium; assembly: GCA_036781345.1. GTDB lineage: Bacteria > Actinomycetota > Acidimicrobiia > Acidimicrobiales > VFJN01 > VFJN01. The sequence goes on from DAIQBC010000058.1 coordinate 4,425, forward strand.
GGCCCACCATCACGAAGCGCACTTCGGGCAGCTCTTCGACCACCTGGTGGGCGGCTGCCAACAGATCGGGGTAGGCCTTCACCGGCCGGAAGTTGGCCACGGTGCCCACCACCAGCGCCTCAGGGGCGATGCCCAGCTCGGCGCGGGTCTCGGCTCGGGCTGAGCCGTCGACGCGCACCTGATCGACGTCGACGCCGTGAGGGATGACCTCGGTGCGCCGTGCCAAGGCGGCCGGCAGGGACGCTCGGACCGCTTCCGAGACCGCCAGGTGGGCGTCGTCGACCCGCCAGGTGAGGGAGTCCATCCAACGCGTGGTGCGTTCGTGCCCGCCCCACAGGCTGTGCTCGGTGGTCACCACCTTCGGCCGTCGACTGGGCGGGAGGGTTCGTACGACCAGACGGACGCCAACGGCCGCCAGGGGCGAATGGGCGTGCACCACGTCGACGGGGTCCTCCACCAGCGAGCGCCGGATCGACCACAGCCAGCGCAGATCGGCAAGGAAGGGGCCACCCAGACAAGCAACCGGCATGTCCTCAGCTTCGAGCTCGGACACCAACGCCACCTTGTGGGGCAGCAGGTAGCCCGCCCGCACCACGAAGCGACCACGGTCTCGCAGCCGGGCGCTCAAGGTGAGGAGGCGCTCGGCCCCACCCGGCCCGAGGCCCTTGATGAGCCAGAGGACCCGTATGGGTGGGCGACCGTCGGCGCGGCCCAGAGGAGGGCGCGAAGGAGGGGGCGGCGCGGTCAAGGTATGCTGTCGGGCACGTAGACCAGGCTACCGTGGTTCTGCCTGGGTGTACTTGGTAAGGGGCGGAGCTTGGCTCCAGAGCCCACGGCGCATGGAGCAACCCGGACAAGGACCCCGACTTGCAGTTCGCTGACGTCATCACGTCTCTCCGCCGCCATTGGCGGGCATCACTCGCCCTCATCCTGCTCAG
>DAIQBC010000058.1:5462-11224 GCA_036781345.1 Acidimicrobiales bacterium
AGAGCTACGCCGAGGACAGCGCCGAAGCCCTCGTGCCCCAATCGTTCGGCACGATCGTCGAACGACCGCGCCCAAGACAGATCACTCCCGAGCTGCCCTCCCCGCTTGTGCCCATCGGCGTGGCCACGGGCGCGGGTCTGCTCCTGGCGCTCGCCGTACCGGTGCTCCTCGACCGGCTCGACCGCTCGATCCGCGATGCCAAGACCGCTGCCACCGTGCTGGGCGCCCCCGTGCTGTCACGCATCCCGGCCACCTCGACGGCTCAGGCCTCCACCATCGCGCTCCCGGGCACGCCGCTCGAATCCGCCTACCGTGCCTTGGCCGCTACAAGCATCGCCACCGACCAGCTCCCACGGGCCATCCTGGTGACATCCGCCGTCGGGACGGCCCAGGATGGGGCGGCAGCCAACTTCGCGGCCGCGCTGGCCGGACTCGGGCTCAAGGTGGCGCTGGTGGCCACCGAGGCGCGGCAGGCGTGGTTCGTCGACTCGACCGAGATCCAGGGTGCACCAGGGCTGCCCGAGGTCCTCGCCCTCGCCAACACCGACGGGCTCAAAGGCCTGATCCGTGAAGCACTGACCCCGACGAACGTAAAGAACCTCTCCGTGGTGGCGCCCGGCGCCACCAAGGACGACGTCCTGCTCGAGGGTCTCCCCTCGGTCCTCGCCGCGCTCGTCGACCTCGGCATCGACGTGACCGTGATCGCCGGGTCTTCGCTGCTCGACGAACCATCGGCCACCATCCTGGCGTGGAGCACCCGGAGCGTGCTGTGGGTGGTCGAGTCCGGTGCGGTCACCGAGCAGGAGGGCCTGGAGGCCGCCAGCCGCCTCTCGCTGGCCGGCGGCAGCGCGTTCGGCGTCGTGCTGCTCGCCGCAAAGGGTTGACGGATCCGGTCGGTGAACGCCACGAGTCCCCTCGATCCGTCCGACCGGATCCGGCCGGTGCTGGCTGCGACACGGGCGGTCGGCCATGACCTTCTCGTGAACGTCGGTGGGGCTGCTGGCTCTGTGTGCCGCCTGAGTGGGGGCGGACGTGAGCTCTGGTGGTACTTCGCGGACGGCATGACGATCGCCGAGGCCGCCGCTGAGCTGGCCGCTCATATGGAGGCGTCCACCGCCGAAGTCGCACCCACGGTCGAGCAGTTCGCGGCCGCACTCGTGGCAGCCCACCTCGCTGAGCCAGAGCGATGATCCCGATCGACGACGTGCTCCTGCGGTTGGCCGGCACGGGCTTTCGAGGCGTGTCGATCCCACCGCGGTCCGGTTGGTCGGAGCGCCTCAACGACGTGAACCATCACGGCCTCGCCGGCCTGTTGGAGCGGGCGCGCGTCGACGCGCTGGTCGACCTGGACGAGCAGACCGTCGAACGCCTGAACATCCAGCTCGACGCCGAAGCCATCAGAGCCGTACGGCTTGAGGGCGAGCTGATCCGGATGCTCCCGGTCTTCGCCGAGCTGCCGGTGGTCGTCCTCAGAGGCGCCGTCCTCGCTCACGGCAGCTATCCAGACCCCCAGCTGCGCCCATTCACCGATCTCGATCTCCTTGTGGCCAGCCGCGACCTCGACCGGGCAGTCGACGCGCTGCGCGGGCTGGGCTACGCGCGAGCCCGTCCCGAGCTGGCGTCAGGCCTCGATGCGCCGGGGGAAGACGCACTGACCCTCGTCCACAGCGGTGGCGTGATCGTGAAGCTGCATCAGGCCCTCGCGGCAGGCGACATCGCGCCGCCGATCGGCATCGACGAGCTGCTCAGGCGACGGATCACCGTGCCGGTCGGGCCGGTTGCAGTCCCCGCGCCGACATGGGAGGCCCACCTCGTGGCGGTCACCGTCCATGCCGTCGTGGGAGAGAGGTTGCGCCGGGCGCTGTCGATCCGCGACGTGGCTCAGCTCGCCCTGCACCCCGATGTCGACCCGAAAGAGGCGGTCGAACTGGCTCGTCGCTGGCAGGTGAGCAGCCTCTTCAACCAGGGCCTCCGAGCCGCCGCCGATGCCTTTCAACTTCACCCACCTGCCCCCGCGGCCATACCGGCCACGGCACTCCTTGGCCGCCCGGCACCCAGCCAACTCGTCGACCTTGCCGGGGAGGCCGCCGACCCCCGGCTGTCGCCGCAGAACCCCCGCACCCTGGTCCTGCGGTCTGGGTCGGACAAGACGTCCCCGCCGGAGCCTCGACCCCGCCAGCGACGCTGGAGCGACGAGCGGCCGCCACGCCGCACGCCCGCTGTGAGCAGCGGCGGCGGGGGCGAGCACCCGCCCCCCTCGGGCCCGACCGGTGTTCCGCCCGCCGAAGACGAGCCCGACCTCGCCCACCGGCAGAGCCCCGTCACGACGCCCCCCGGTCCGACAGCGGTCCCCATGGCCGTCGCCGGGACGGGCTTGCTGCTCGCGACGGCCCTCGCGTCGCAGCTCGGGGTGAACCGCATGGGCGTGGTGTCCGTCCCGCTGGCCGGCATCCTGCTGGCGGTCGCTATGTCGCGGCACATCCGCCACCGCCACCCCAACGAGAGCTGGGTGGGGCGATGGCTCGTGGCCGGCGTACTGGTCAAGCTGACCGCGTCGTACCTGCGCTACCTGTCTCTGAAGGTGAGCTACCAAGGGGTCGGGGATGCCACCGACTACGACGGCTATGGCCGGCAGTTCGCACAGGCATGGCTGCACCACGGCACGGCCCCGGAGCTCACCGACCTACGCCGAACCAACTTCCTCCGATGGTTCACGGGCGTCGTGTACTACCTGTTCGGCTCGAACATGATTGCCGGGTTCTTCGTGTTCGGGTTGCTGGCACTGGTCGGCTCCTACCTCTGGTATCGCGCCACGGTGGAAGCGGTTCCCGCCATCGACAAGCGCCTGTACCTGGCCCTGATGCTCTTCGCGCCCAGCGTCGTCTTCTGGCCGTCGTCGATCGGGAAGGAGTCATTGATGCAGCTGGGCATCGGTGTCATGGCGATCGGCACCGGGTTCGTGCTTCGGCAGCGATTGGTGCTGGGGCTGGCCATCTTGGCACCGGGCGGCTGGCTGCTCTGGGTGGTGCGCCCACACCTCCTGGCCCTGGTGAGCGTCGCCGCGGGCTGCGCCTACCTGGTCGGTCGGGTGCGGTCTTCCGACCAGGGCGTCGGCTACCTGCTGAGCCGCCCGGTGGGGCTGTTGGTCATCACGCTCCTGGTCGCCTTCACCGTCAGCCAGGGCGCCAAGTTCCTCGGCATCGAGTCCCTCTCTGTGTCGTCCATCGAGAGGGAACTCGACCAGCAGACCGAGGCTTCTGCTCAGGGCGGTTCCCGGTTCGACAACGGCGGCAACTCACTCAACCCCTTGTACCTACCCCGTGGAGCGGTGACAGTCCTGCTACGGCCGTTCCCATGGGAGACCGACACCTCCACCCAGCTCCTGGCATCGCTGGAGTCGGCGCTGCTTGCGGGTCTGCTCGTCGTGCGGCTGCCGTCGCTGCGGCGGTCCATCACGGATGCTCGATCCAGCCCGTTTCTCCTCTACTGCTGGACCCTCACCATCCTCTACTGCATGACGTTCTCGTCGTTCGCCAACTTCGGGCTGCTCGTCCGACAGCGATCCCTCGTGCTGCCGGCGCTCCTCGTCCTCGTGTCCGTCACTCCGGGGCCGGCACGTGCCCGCCATCCCGTGGTGGGCGCCCCGATCGAGGTGCCACCGAGGGTCCATGCCCACCGCTGAGGGCCCATGACAGCCGAGGCCCCCACGGTGGTCCACGTCACGACCACCGACATGAGCCTCGAGCTGCTCCTCGGTCCCCAGCTCGAGGCCTTCGGGCGCGCCGGCTACCACGTGGTCGGAGTCTCTGCCGCCGGCCCCTACGTCGAGGCTCTGACCCGCCGGGGGATCCACCACATCCCCTTGGCGCACGCCACCCGCGCCATGGAGCCGCTGGAAGATGTCCGAGCCCTGGCCGAGCTGGTCGGTCTGTTCCGACGGCTGCGGCCCGCGATCGTCCACACCCACAACCCCAAGCCCGGGCTGTACGGGCGGCTCGCCGCGCAATTGGCCCGCGTCCCGGTCGTCGTCAACACCGTGCACGGCCTCTATGCCGTCCCCGAGGACCCGTGGCCGAAGCGCACGTTGGTCTACGGCCTTGAGCGCGTTGCCGCCGCCTGCTCCCAAGCCGAGTTGGTCCAGAACCATGAGGACCTCCCCGTCTTGCGTCGTCTGCGGGTCCCCGAAGATCGCCTCATCGTGCTGGGCAACGGGATCGACCTGCGCCGCTTCGATCCCGCCCGCTTGCCGCCCGCCGACGTCGCCGCCGCCCGTGCCGAGCTGGGGGCGACCAGCCCGGAAGACGTCGTGGTGGGCTTGGTGGGCCGCCTCGTCCGTGAGAAGGGTTACCCCGAGGTCTTCCAGGCTGCCCTCCGGCTGCGTGACGAGGTGCCGAACCTGAGGGTGGCCGTGGTGGGCCCCGACGAACCGGACAAGGCCGACGCCCTCACCGCCCGCGACCGCGCCTCAGCCGAGCGGGCCGGGGTGCGCTTCCTGGGCGAGCGCGACGACGTCCCCCGGCTCTACGGAGGGATGGACATCCACGTCCTCGCCTCGCACCGCGAGGGGTTCCCCCGCTCACCGATGGAGGCATCGGCCATGGGCGTGCCGGTGGTGGCCACCGACATCCGCGGCTGCCGGCAGGCCGTCGACCACGACGTGACGGGGCTCCTCGTGCCGGTGCGTGACCCGCACGCGCTGGCTGGCGCGATCATGAGACTGGCCAGTGATCCGGCTGAGCGGAGGCGTATGGGCGCCAACGCCCGGGACAAGGCTCGGCGCGAGTTCGACCAGCAGCGATGCATCGACCTCACGCTGGACACCTACCGCCGGCTCCTTGAGCGGGCCCGCCGGCCGGTGCCGACCCCGGTGGCGTAGTGGAGCCCCTTGTGCGCCCCGGACAGCCGGCCGATGCCGCGGCGGTCGCCGCCCTCCACGCGGACCGGATCGGGGACGGCTTCCTCGCCACCCTGGGACCACGGTTCCTGATCCGCCTCTACCGACGCGTCGCCTGCTCCGCTGCGGGGCTGCTGCTCGTCGCCGAGTCGGAGGGCCGCGTGGTCGGCTTCGTGGCCGGCTCCACCAACACGGGCCGGCTCTACAGGGAGTTCCTTCGGCGAGACGCCGTCCCGGCCGGGCTGGCCGCGGCACCTGCCATCCTCCGGTCTCCTCGTCGTGTGTGGGAGACGCTGCGCTACGGCACGGCCGACCTCGACCTCCCCCCGGCGGAGATCCTGTCCATCGCGGTGTCGAGCGAGGCGACCGGTCACGGCACGGGGAGCAACCTTCTCCGTGCCGCCCTCGAGGAGTTCGCGGCACGGGAGGTACCGGCCGTGCGGGTGGTGACGGCCGAGGACAACCAGACGGCCCTTCGCATGTACGAGCGGGCGGGGTTCACCCGTCGAGCCCGCACGGAGGTGCACCGCGGCGTGATCCAGGAGGTCCTCGTATGGCCCTGATCGTGGCGGCCATCCTCACGGCAGCGTTGACTCCCGCGGTGCGCCACATGGCGATGTCTCTGGGAGTGGTCGACCGTCCTGGTGCGCTCAAGCGGCATGAGCGTCCGGTGGCCTATCTCGGCGGTGTCAGCGTCGCCGCCGGCATCGTGGGTCCCATGGCGGTGTCGCGCGCTGAGCTGCTCCTGCCCCTGGGCCTCGCCCTCCTGCTGGGTCTGGCCGACGACGTTGCCGACCTCCCGGCCAGGGCTCGGCTGGCCGGCGAGGGCGTGATCGGCGTAGCCGCGGCGGCCGTGCTGCCTGGCTCA
>DAIQBC010000059.1:0-11048 GCA_036781345.1 Acidimicrobiales bacterium
CCGAAGAGCACCGACTGCGTGATCGACGCCGGCAGCAGGAAGTCGAGCAGGGAGTCGACCGGCGGGAACCCGGGGATGTGGACGGCCTTGCCCATGGTCGAGGTGTTCACGGTGGCGATGAACATCGGGAACAGCAGCCCGGGGAGCCACACCTGCGGCTGGCGCAGGGTGCCGACCACCGAACGTCGGGCCAGCGCCCGCGCCTGGTCGACGGCCTGCCGCCGACCGATGCGCACCTCGTGGGCGTCGAGGACTGCCACCGTCACCCGGACACCTCGACCGCGGGCTCGTCCGACTCGGCTCCCTCGAGACGCCGTCCGGTGGCCTCCGCGAACACGTCGTCGAGGCTCGGCGCGTCGAGCTCGACGTGCTCCACGGTGATGCCGGCGTCCTCCAGCGCGCGCAGCGCTCCGGACAGCTCTGCGGGACCGCCTGCCAGCCCGATGGCCACCGACCCCGCCTTGGCTGCGCGCGGCTCGCCGAAGCGCAGAAGCACGTCGGCGGCCGCGCCGTCCTGGGCCACCGGCACGGTGACGACGAGGGTGTGCGCGCCCACCGCCTCCTTGAGGGCTCGGGGCTGGCCTTCGCGCACGATCTTGCCGCCGTCGATGATCGCGATGCGCCCGGCCAGCTCGTCGGCCTCCTCGAGGTACTGCGTCGTGAGGAACACCGTGGTCCCCTCGTCGTTGAGCCGACGCACCTCCTCCCACAGCGCCAGGCGGCTGGTGGGGTCGAGACCCGTGGTCGGCTCATCGAGGAACAGCACGGTGGGCTCGTGGACGAGCGACAAGGCCAGGTCGAGCCGGCGGCGCATGCCCCCGGAGTAGGTGCCCACCCGCCGGTCGGCGGCGCCACGGAGGCCGACCCGCTCGAGGAGCACGTCGCCGCGCTCGTCGGCTTCGGCGCGGGCGATGCCGTGGAGCACGGCCTGGAGGCGCAGGAGCTCGCGGCCCGTCATCAGGGGATCGATGGCGGCGTCCTGCAGCGCCACGCCGATCGACCGCCGCACCGCGCCGGCCTGCTCCACCACGTCGTAGCCCGCCACCCGGGCCCGGCCGGCGGTGGGGCGCAGCAGGGTGGTGAGCATCCGCACGAGGGTGGACTTGCCCGCCCCGTTCGGACCGAGGAAGCCGAAGATCTCGCCCTCCTCCACCACGAGGTCGACACCATCGACGGCCACGAGGTCGCCGAAGCGGCGCACGAGTCCCTCAGCCTCGATCGGATGGCCACCAACGACGTTCATGTGCTCGATCGACCTCCTGGCACCGGCCCATCCGACCGGGGCACCCTACCGGCGCCGTCGACCTACCCGATGGGGTGGTCGGCCTCGGGGTCGAACATCGGGCCGAACGGCCACACCGCGGGGAGATCGAGCTCGGGGAGGGGGGCCGGGAGCACCGCGTAGGCCTCCTCGCCCGGGAACACGAGGTTGTACTGCTCCCGAGCCAGCCGCTCGATCTCCTCGGCGGTCTGGAGGCGCTCGATGCGCTGCTCGTAGGCCGCGTTCTGCGCCTGCAGCACGTCGAGCCGCTGCTGGGTCTCGGACGTGGCGGCCCGTTGGTCGAAGTAGGTCGAGGTCGGGAACACGGCCAGCGCGAGCAGCGCGAACACGACCGCGCCGCCACCGAGCAGACCCACCAGGCGACCAGCCCGACGTAGGCCCGACGGGCGGAGCGGTGCGGGCGTGGCGGGCGCGTCGGGCACATCGACGGGAGGTCGGCGGCGCGTCATCGGGGCTGGCCCCCGCCTCGAGCCAGGGCGCCCGCGCCCCAGTAGGCCGCTGTGTCACCCAGCTCGGCCTCGATGCGCAGCAGCTGGTTGTACTTGGCCACGCGATCTGAGCGCGCCGGGGCGCCGGTCTTGATCTGGCCACAGTTGGTGGCCACCGCGAGGTCGGCGATGGTGACGTCTTCGGTCTCGCCCGAGCGATGCGACATCACGGAGGTGTAGGCGGCGCGCGTCGCCATGGCCACCGTCTCGAGGGTCTCGGTGAGCGTGCCGATCTGGTTGACCTTGATGAGGATCGAGTTGGCCACGCCGGCGTCGATGCCGCGCTCGAGGCGCTCGACGTTGGTGACGAACAGGTCGTCGCCCACCAGCTGCACCGTGGACGACAGGCGCTGGGTGAGGAGGCCCCATCCGTCCCAGTCCTCCTCGGCCATGCCGTCCTCGATCGACACGATGGGGTAGCCCGCACACAGCCGGGCGTACTCGTCCACCATCTCGGCCGGGGTGAGCGAGCGCCCTTCGCCGGCCAGCACGTAGCGACCGTCGACGAAGAACTCCGACGAGGCGGGGTCGAGGGCGATGGCGATCTGCTCCCCCGGCGCGAACCCGGCCCGCTCGATCGCCTCCACGAGCAGACGGCAGGCGTCTTCGTTGCTGGCCAGGTTCGGCGCGAAGCCACCCTCGTCGCCGAGCGCGGTGGACAGGCCCCGATCGTGGAGCAGCGCCTTGAGGGCGTGGTAGGTCTCCACGCCCCAGCGCAGGCCCTCCGAGAAGGAGGCCGCCCCCACCGGCATGATCATGAACTCCTGGAAGTCCACGGTGTTGTCGGCGTGGACGCCGCCGTTGAGCACGTTCATCATCGGCACGGGGAGCACGTGGGCGTTGGCGCCGCCGACGTAGCGCCACAGCGGCAGTCCGGTCTCCTCGGCAGCGGCATGGGCCACGGCCAGGCTCACGCCGAGCATGGCGTTGGCGCCGAGGTTGGCCTTGTTGGGCGATCCGTCGAGATCGATGAGGAACAGGTCGACGCCGCGCTGGTCGAGGGCTTCGAACCCCTCGAGGGCGTCGCCGATCTCGTCGTTGACGTGCCCCACGGCTCGGGTGACGCCCTTGCCCATGTAGCGCTCGCGGCCGTCGCGGAGCTCGACCGCCTCGAACTGCCCGGTGGACGCGCCCGACGGCACGATGGCCCGACCGGTGGCGCCGGAGGTGAGGAATACCTCGACCTCGACGGTGGGGTTGCCGCGCGAGTCGAGGACCTCTCGCCCGGCGACGTGCTCGATCGAAGACATGGTGGTGGTGTTGCTCCTGTGGCAGGTGGGGCGGATGGTACTGCGAGGTGGTCCTCGCCGCATGGCATCGAGACGGGTGACCGCTCAAGGTCGGGCGTGGATGGTCCGATAGGCCTACTGACCACTAAGAGTGACCTAGACAACTACTCATAGTGGTCAGGATGACAACCCAGATCAGACGAGGCATCGATCCGGGGCGGGCTAGATGGTCGCCTACCGCTCCGGGGAGTCAGTGGCGAAACCGGCGTCTGGCCGTGAGCGCTTCTGGAGTCGCGCCATGTCCACGCCGCACGTCGGTCCTCCCACCCCGCCGAAGAGCCGCCTCGCCGCTCGCTTGACCGTCGGGTTGCTGGCGGCTGCCCTGTCGATGGGCGCGCTGGTGAGTCCCGCAGCGGGGGCGAACAAGGACAACGGCGGCGGATCGAAGAAGACGTCAACGACGGTCTCGACCAGCACCACCAGCACCACGAGCCCCCCTGCTCCCTACGACCCGGTCGCCGCACGGGGCTCGATGTACAACGTCGTGGACCAGATCGGTGCCCGCGCCCTGTGGAAGCAGGGCTTCACGGGCTCCGGCATCGACGTCGCCGTCATCGACACAGGGGTTGCTCCCGTCCCTGCGTTGAGCGGCCCGGACAAGGTCGTCGCGATGGTGGACCTGTCCTTCGAGGCAGAAGTGCCCGAAGCCACCTTCGTCGACACCTTCGGGCACGGCACCCACGTCACGGGGATCATCGCCGGGCGCGATCCGGGGGCCGATCCCTCGACGGCCGCGGCTCGTCCCGGCGAGTTCCTCGGCGTGGCCCCGGGCGCGGGCATCGTGAGCGTGAAGGTGGGCGACAACACCGGGGCGGTCGACGTCTCCCAGGTGATCGCCGGGATCGACTGGGTGGTCGAGCACCGCAACGAGGGCGGCCTCAACATCCGGGTGATCAACCTCGCCTACGGCACTGACGGCCACCAGGACTACCGCATCGATCCCCTGGCGCGGGCCGTCGAGCGCGCGTGGCAGGCCGGCGTCGTCGTGGTGGTCGCGTCGGGCAACGACGGCTGGAAGACCTGGGACGGCCTGACCAACCCCGCCTACGACCCGTACGTGATCGCGGTCGGCGGAGCCGAAGCCACCAGCACCGGCTTCATGATCCCGTCCTGGTCGAGCTGGGGTCAGCTCCTCACCGTGGACGGGAACGACTACTCGCTGTTCTTCCAGGACGGGTACACGGGGCGCATGCCCGACCTCGTCGCTCCCGGCGCCCACATCGACAGCCTGCGCGACCCTGGGTCGCGGGTAGATGTGGAGCACCCCGAGGGCTACGTCACCGACCGCGTGTTCCGGGGCAGCGGCACCTCCCAGGCAGCCGCTGTCGTGTCCGGCGCCGCGGCGCTGCTGCTCGACGCCCGCCCAGAGCTGACACCTGATCAGGTGAAGGAGATGCTGCGCACATCGGCCAACCCGATCGCCTGGTACCCGGAGGCGATCCAGGGCGAGGGCGTGCTCGACGTGGCCGAAGCCGCCACGATGCCGGCACCCGCCTCAGTGCAGACCTGGGCGCTGTCGACGGGCCTCGGATTGCTCGAGGGCAGCCGGGGTACCCAGCACGTCACCCTCGGTGGGGTGACCCTCGTGGGTGAGTGGACGGCGTCTGGCGCAGCCTGGGATCCCCAGGCCTGGGCGAAGGCGGGCACGAGCGGCGTGACGTGGACCGGCGGCACGTGGGACGGGACCTCCTGGACCGGCGCCAACTGGACCGGCGCCCGCTGGACAGGGGTGAGGTGGACGGGCGAGGCCTGGGCCGGAGCCCGTTGGACCGGAGCCTCCTGGACCGGCGTCCGCTGGACCGGCACCTCGTGGACCGGCGCCTCTTGGACTGGCGCCCGCTGGACCGGCACCTCGTGGACCGGTGCCCGCTGGACCGGCACGTCCTGGACAGGGCCCAGCTGGACATGACGAACGTGGTGGTGGCTCCCTTGGACGCCACACGCGGCACTCCGCAACGGAAGGTCGCGTTGCTCACCGGCGCGTTGGTGCTGGCCATCGTCGGCCTGCTGACCGTCACCCCCCGCCCGACCCAGGCCTTCTGCGACAAGGGCTGGTGGCTCTTGCCGCTCATGACCGTCGTCTTCTGCCTCAGCGAGCGCCTCGTCTTCCACGTGGAGTCGCGCAACGAGGCCGTGAGCTACTCCCCGACGGACATCGCACTGGCCGTGGGCGTCGTGACCCTCGCCCCGTTCGCCCTCCTGGTCGCCCGCCTCATTGGTGCCGCGGTGGGACTGCTCATCTGGCGGCAGCAGCCGCTGTACAAGTTCACCTTCAACCTCACCACGTTCGCGGCGGAGACCCTCGTCGCCGTCGTCGTGTTCCGCACGGTCGTCCCGCTGGGGGCGGCGGCCACGTTGGGGCTGTGGGCTGCCCTCGTGCTCGCCCTCCTGGTCGCCGTCCTGTTCGGCGGGGTGATGATCGCGATCGCCATCGCGTTCTTCGAGTCCGACATGGCCGCCCGCGTCCGCCGGGAGTGCACCAGCGTCTACGTCTTCTACCTGCCGGGAGCTGTGCTGGGGGCCTCGACCGCCGTCCCCATGCTCATCCAGCCGTGGCTCGGCGCCATCTTCCTGTTGCCGGCTCCGCTCGTCTGGCTCGTGCTGCGGGCTCATGGCTCGCTGATGCACCGCTTCACCGACCTGACCCACATCCACGAGTTCAGCAGCATCGTCGGCCGCTCGACCCACCTCGAAGACATCGCCGACACCGCCGTGCGGGAGATCGCCGGCCACTTGCGCGCCGAGAAGGTCGCCCTGACCGTCTGGGGGCGGGGCGAGCGCGCCGGCCGCGCCGCCTGTGGTGACCCTGCGCTCCTCGCCCAGCTCCCGACCGGCCCGGACGACCCCGACTGGGCCGAGATCCTGGCCGCCGGTGGACCGGTGGTGATCGAGGTGACGGAGCCTGGGTCGTGCCTGGCGAGCGAGCGGCTCCGCCGAGCGCACGTCGGCCGGGCGATCGCGGTGGCCCTGCGGGACGACGCCGGGTCGCTTGGGATGCTCGTCGCCGCCGATCGGCACGGTGCCATCGACCACTTCGACGACGGTGACCAGGATCGGCTCGTGTCGATCACGCAGCAGCTCATCGTGGCGTTGCGCAAGGGCCAGCTCCATGTGCAGATCCAGCACGAGGCCACCCATGACCGCCTCACCGGGTTGCCCAACCGCGCCTACTTCGAGGCCTGGGTGGACCAGGCGATCAGCAGGGACAGGACCGCGCCGGTCAGCGTGCTGATGATCGATCTCGACCGCTTCAAGGAGGTCAACGACACCCTCGGTCACGACGCCGGAGACCGACTGCTCCTCGAGGTCACGCGGCGACTGCAGTCGGTGCTCGCGCCCGGTGACATGGCGTCGCGCTTCGGCGGGGACGAGTTCGCCGTCCTCGTCGCCGCCGCCGCCGAGCACGAGGCCTCCGAGCGGGCCTTGGAGCTCAGCGAGGCCCTCGAGCAACCCTTCGAGATCGGCCAGAGCCTGGTCGCGATCTCCGCCAGCATCGGCATCGCGCTGGCGCCCGATCACGGCACGAACGCGACGACCTTGCTCCAGAAGGCCGACCGGGCGATGTACGACGCCAAACGCCGCCACGAGCGCTGGACCCTCTACCGAGACGACCTGCAGAGCGCCGACAGGGTGCGCCTCGCCATGCTGGGGGATCTCCGGGAGGCGCTCCGCGGCGGTTCGATCGCCGTCCACTTCCAGCCGAAGGTCAACATCCGCACCGGTGAGGTGACGGCCATGGAGGCCCTCGCTCGCTGGACCGATCCCGTGCACGGCGCTGTCCCACCCGACACCTTCATCCCGATGGCCGAGTACGCGGGCCTGATCGGCCTGCTCACCGAGCAGATCCTCGACCGCTCACTGGCCCAAGTCGCGCACTGGCGGCTGCTGGGCTACGAGATCGGGGTCGCCGTCAACATCAGCACCCGGAGCCTCCTCGACGAGGACCTCCCCCGGGTGGTGGCCGACGCCCTGAAGCGGGCGGACGTGCCCGCCAGCCTGCTGACCCTCGAGATCACCGAGAGCACGATGATGGGCGACGCCAGGCGAGCCACGAGGATCCTGCAGCGGCTGGCCGATCTCGGCGCCAAGATCTCGGTGGACGACTTCGGCACCGGCTTCTCGTCGCTCGTCAACCTGCGTCACCTCCCGATCTCCGAGCTCAAGATCGACCGCAGCTTCGTGTCCGAGATGCTCATCGGCCGCAACGACGAGATCATCGTCCGGTCGACCATCGACCTCGCGCACAACCTGGGGATGGTCGTCGTCGCCGAGGGCGTCGAGACGAAGGAGCTCGAGGAGCGACTCCGCACGATGGGCTGCGACCTGGCCCAGGGCTTCGGCATCTGCAAGCCGCTCCCGACCGACCTGCTGGACAGCTGGTTGGAGCGCCAGGCCAGCCGCGGCTCCACGCTCAAGCGGGCGGTGACCCTCCACTGAGGAGGTTGCGGCGCTCTTCGGCGGTGAACGCATCACGCAGGCGCCGTGCCACCGCCCGCAGCTCGGTCTCGGGGTCGGCACCATGGGAGGTGCGGGCCTCGTCGACCAGCTCCAGGAGGCGCACCGCCAGCGAACCGGCGTCGTCGTCGAGGAGCGTGCGCCAGTCGACCCCCTCCGAGGCGGCCTTCTTCTGCACCTTGCTGGCGTAGGTGAGGGCGGGCAGGGCCAGCGGGATGCCGTCCATCACGCTGGCCCGGCCCTTCTCGACCACCTTGCGGCGCTCCCAGTCCACGGCCAGCTGGGCCACGTCGGTGGCGGGCGCGCCGGGTTCGAACACGTGCGGGTGACGGGCGCGCAGCTTGTCGTGGATCCCACGGGTCACGTCGGCCAGGGTGAACTGGCCTGCCTCCGCCGCCAGCACCGAGTGGAACACGACCTGGAAGAGCAGGTCACCCAGCTCCTCCTCCAGCGCCTCGAAGCCGCGTCCGGTGTCCTCGTCGAGGTGGTCGATGGCCTCCAGCACCTCGTAGGTCTCTTCCAGGAGGTGCCGGGTGAGGCTGGCATGGGTCTGCTCGCGGTCCCAGGGGCACTCGGCTCGCAGGCGGCGCACGAGCTCGTGGAAGCGGGCCACCTCGCCGGCCACCGGCTCGGCCAGGGCGGGGATCCACAACGAGGTGAGGTGGTCAGGCACCACGTCGCGATCGAGGTCGTCCCAGGCCACGGTGCGCACCGACTCGTCGGGGAGCCCGAGGCGCTGGAGCACCACCACGGGCGGACCGTCGTCGACGGTCAGCTTGATCTCGGACAGCACGTGGAGCTGGTCGCATTGCCCCACGAGGAGGGGCCCCCGCTCTCCCGCGGCCGACTCCTCGAAGCGGCGCCCGTCCACGAGGCGGGCCCCGAGCGCCACGGGATCCACCCGGAGGCGGGCCCAGGCCAGGTCGAGGAACGAGAGGGCAGGCAGCACCTCCGCTTCCACCCGGGGGTCCACCACGAGCAGCTCCACGGCGCGCTCGGCCACCACCGGCGACCCAGGCACCGCGTAGAGCACCTCCCCGTGCGCTCGGGCGGCGGCCACGACGGCCTCGACGATGGCGGCGTAGACGTCCTCGAACGACGCCGACCGGTCGTAGAGGCCGTCGAAGTCCACGGCGTCGGCCACTGCGATCGCGGCAGGGTGGCGGCGGGTGCGCAGGAACCGGTGCGGGATCGCCTCGATGGCGGCCAGCGTGCCCGCGGTGAGCAGGTCGGGCCCGGCCGGGCCGAGCCCCACGATCACGACCCGGGGCGACGAGCCCACCGCGTCAGGACCCGGCGAGCAGATCGGCCGCGGGTGCCGGCGCAGGGCCCGACGGGGGCACCACCGAGGCGGCCTGCGCGTCCCAGGAGCCGTAGCGCGGGTTGACGTTGATGTCGGTGCCGGTGAAGGCCTGCACCTGCCAGGCCTGGTAGCCGTCGGCCATGGCCTGGCTGACGGCGAACTGCCGGGCGGCGTCGGCCACCAGCCGGTTGGCGTAGTCGGCGCTGAGCTCGTCGAGCACCGCGGCGCTGACGGCGGGGTCGGAGAACAACCCCGACCGCACATCGGCCAGCTCCTGGTCGCTCAGCTTCAGTCCGAGCTGGCGGAACTGGGCGTTGTGCAGCTCGAAGCTGATGCGGGTGGTGAGCAGGAAGTCCACGAACGGGGTGGCGTAGGACCCTTTGCCGGCTCCTTCGGTGGTGGCGATCTGCAGCTGGGTGACCAGCGTGGGGCTGCCCGCCCATTCGGCCACCTCCGCCATCAGGTCGTCGGTGCTGATCTCGATCGAATCGCCGATCCGGGCGGCGGGCGCCACGTCGTTCGCGCAGCCGGCGCTCAGGGCGACGACCAGCACGGCAACAGGGAGAAGGCGAAGCGGCACGAGCTCGGAGCCTACGAGGTGGCCGATGCCGGACCGAAGTCAGGCCACGGGGTCGGCCTCACCAGCAGATGGTTCGCCGCTCACTCGAGGGCGGCGTAGGTGGTGGAGCGGTCGGCGAGGCGGGTGCCGCCCACCTCGGCCACGCACTCCGACAGGTCGCGCAGGTAGTCCTCGATCACCGGCGCGTTGCCGGCGCTGACGGTGGCGTGCAGGGAGTCGGGCGGCTTCTGGCGATCGACGTACCAGCCGCGGGCCAGGAGGGCGTCGCCCACCGCGAACACGTCGACGAGGTCTTCCCAGCCGGGTGCCGCGCTCATGGCCACGAGCTGCGCCTCGGGCTCGCCCAGCACGGTCAGCCCGTCGATCGCCCGGATGCCCTCCACCAGGCGGACGCGGGTGTCGAGGGTGAGCTGCGCGAGGCGCAGGTAGCCCTCGAGGCCGAGGTGGTGGAGGATCGCCCAGGCGGTGGCCATCGGCAGCGCGGGGCGCGAGCCCTGCATGCCTGGCGAGGCGTAGAACCCGCCCAGCCAGTCGTCGAACACGAACGTCTGGTGCTGCCGCAGGGCCTTGGTGCGGTGCAGGATCACCGAGGCACCCTTGGGCGCGTAGGCGAACTTGTGGAGGTCGGCCGAGATCGTGGTGACGCCCTCCACGCGGAAGTCCCAGGGCGGCACGGGCTGGCCCAGCTGCTCGAGGAAGGGCAGCAGGAAGCCGCCCATGCAGGCGTCGGTGTGGAAGCTGGCGCCGACCTCCGCGGCCAGCGCCGCCAGCTCGGGGATCGGGTCGATCACCCCTTGCGGGTACTGCGGAGCGCTGCCCACCACCAGCACCGTGTTGTCGTTGACGCAGGCGGCCATGGCGTCGACGTCGGCTCGCCAGTCGTCGCGCACGGGCACCTTGTGCACCCGCAGGCCGAAGTAGTGGGCCGCCTTGTGGAAGGCGGCGTGGGCGCTGGCGGCCAGCACCATCTCGGGCGCGGTGATGCCCCGCTCCTCGCGGCCACGTTCGCGGGCCGCCTTCACCGCGCACAGGATGCTCTCGGTGCCGCCCGAGGTGAGGAAGCCGGACGCCTCGGCGCCGTGGAGCAGGTCGGCCGTGATGTGCACGACGTCCGACTGGATCTTGCGGATGCTGGGGAAGGCCAGCGGGTTGAGCGCGTTGTCGTGGAGGAACATCGCGGCCACCGTCTCGAGCACGTCGTGCGTCTCCGGGCCGGCGTCGTAGACCATCCCGAAGGTGCGCCCGTCCTGCCAGCGCGCGTCGCCCGCCCTCGACGCCTGGAGGGTGTCGACGATCTCGGCCTTGCTCATCCCGGTCTGCGGCAGCGGCACCCTCGGAGACTAGGGCGGACCGCTCAGCGGCGACGGACCTTGTCGCGGAGCTCTTCGCCGACATCCGTGAACGTGGCGTTCACGGCGTCGAGGAGCAGCCGTCCGGCGTCCTTGGTGTCGGCCCGGAGGGCGTCGTCCTCGACCATGCTGCCGAGGGCGTCGAACGCACCCTCGAGGGCATCGCCCACCCGCTCGAGGCTCTCCTTGATCCCGGCCGCCGCTTCGTCGGCCTCACCGGCTTCCTGCTGATAGTGGAGCTTCAGCTTCAGGCCGAGGGCCTCCAGCTTGCTCCCGAGCGCGCTCCATGCCTCTTGTGATGT